>CACZOS010000357.1 GCA_902782815.1 uncultured Lachnospiraceae bacterium
ATATGCCTTTTTCCCATTCTTCAATAGTTTTAATAAAAAATCGCGTTTTTTTTTTAAATAACAGTTTCCTGACTGAATGTTTTCAGTCAAAAATGAAAAAAAATCCTGCCGGGAATCCCGGCAGGATCATCACATTCTTCTTATTTAATGATCTCACGAAGAGCAAGGTTGATTCTTCCCATCTTGTCGATTTCCAGAACCTTGACTTTAACTTTGTCTCCGATGTTGACCACGTCTTCCACCTTTTCCACCCTGTTCCTGGACAGTTTGGAAATGTGGATCAGGCCGTCTTTATTTGGGGCGATCTGGACAAAGGCACCGAAATTCATGATACGGACAACCTCGCCGTCATAGATCCTGCCCGGCTCAACGGGTTCCACAATGAGAGAAATGATCTCCAGAGCACGGTCGATCATCTCCTGCTCAACTCCGCAGACATCGATACGGCCGTCATCGTTGATATCGATCTTGACACCGGTCTCCTCGATGATGGAGTTGATAACCTTACCCTGCTTGCCGATCACTTCGCTGATCTTCTCCGGATCGATGGTCATCTGCTTGATCTTCGGCGCATATTCACTGAGCTCCGGTCTGGGCTCGGCGATAACCGGTTCCATAACCTCGCTGAGGATGTACTCCCTGGCTTCCTTGGTCCTGGCGATGGCTTCCCTGATGATGGCGGGTGTAAGGCCGTGGATCTTGATATCCATCTGAATGGCGGTGATTCCGTCATGGGTACCGGCAACCTTGAAGTCCATATCCCCGAAGAAGTCCTCCAGACCCTGGATATCCGTAAGGACGATGTAGTCATCATCGCTGTCCCCGGTCACCAGACCGGTGGAGATTCCGGCTACCGGCTTACTGATGGGCACGCCTGCTGCCATCAAAGACAGGGAGGATGCACATACGCTGGCCTGGGAAGTGGATCCGTTGGATTCCAGTGTCTCGGAAACGGTTCGGATGGCATAGGGAAATTCATCCTCTGTGGGAAGAACGGGAAGCAGGGCTCTCTCTGCCAGTGCCCCGTGGCCGATCTCACGACGTCCGGGCCCCCGGTTGGGCTTTGTCTCACCAACGGAATAGCTGGGGAAGTTGTAATGGTGCATGTATCTTTTCGCTGTCACATTGACATCCAGTCCGTCCACCTTCTGGGCTTCGGAAAGGAGGGCAAGGGTGGTGATCGTCATGATCTGGGTCTGTCCACGGGTGAACATACCGGAACCGTGTACTCTGGGAAGTAGGTCGATCTCTGCGGAGAGAGGACGGATTTCCGTGATTCCCCGGCCGTCGGGACGCTTGTGGTCTTTGAGGATCATCTTGCGGACGGTCTTTTTCTGGAATTTGTATACGGCGTCGTCAATGAGGGGCAGCCAGTCCTCGTGATCCTGGGCATATCTCTCCTCCAGCTTATCCTTGATCTGGCGGATATTGGCCTCACGGACCTGCTTGACATCGGTAAATACGGCTTCTTCCATGGCTTCGGGAGTGATGAAGGAAACCATATCCTCCCAAAGGTCTTCCGGTGTATCCACGTGTTCGTAATCGTGTTTTTCCTTACCGCATTCCTCGACAATCTTGTCGATAAATCTGATGATCTCCTGATTCACCTCATGGGCCAGGAAGATTGCTTCAAGCATCTTGTCTTCAGGCACTTCCTTGGCACCGGCCTCGATCATGATCACCTTCTCCGCCGTGGAGGCGACAGTAAGGTAAAGGTCGGATACCAGCTGCTGGTCATTGGTGGGATTGATGACGAATTCACCGTCAACAAGGCCGATGATCGTGGCGGCGATAGGGCCGGCAAAGGGGATATCCGAGATGGATGTGGCGATGGAAGCACCGATCATGGCAGTTACTTCCGGAGAACAGTCCGGATCCACGGACATGACCAGGTTATTCAGGGCGACATCATTCCGGTAATCCTTGGGGAAAAGGGGACGCATGGGACGGTCGATGACACGGGATGTCAGCACGGCATGCTCGCTGGGCTTACCCTCTCTTTTGTTGAATCCGCCGGGAATACGGCCCACGGCATACATCTTCTCCTCAAAATCAACGCTCAGGGGGAAGAAGTCGATCCCGTCCCTGGGTTTCTCGGATGCGGTTGCGGTACAAAGAACCACCGTATCACCGTAGTGCATAAAGGCAGCCCCGTTGGCCTGGGCGGCAACTTTACCGATCTCGACTGTCAGGGTTCTCCCTGCCAGTTCCATCGAAAACTGTTTACTCATATGGAAACCTCCTGTAAATAATAGATGCCGGGGCGGGGGATATCCTCTGCCTCAGACATGGGTGAGAAGCCTCCGAAACAACTGAAAAAAGTATTTCCCCATCCGGAATGATGAAATGCCCTTTTCAGAAGTCTCGGTCAAAGCCTCCCTTAATAAGCTCAATCTTTGTAATTCTATCACAGACAGCAGATTATTTCCAGTACTATTTTATGAATTATGACATTTAGCTCCGGGATCCCCGGAAAACCAGAAAAAAACAGAAAAACCCGGGGACAGAGATCGGATCTTCTGTCCTCCGGGGTGATCAGGCTTTGGCCTGTCGCTGTATTATTTAAAATATTTTACACCGCTCTCAAAGACCTTCTGGTCTTTTTCAGCGTAGATATTTCTGCCCACGAACTCTCCGCGGCGCTCCGAATGGGCCATCTTGCCCAGAACACGGCCGTCGGGACTGGTGATTCCCTCGATGGCTGCGTAGGATCCGTTGGGATTGAAACGGATATCCATGGTTGCCTGACCTTCCAGATTTACATACTGGGTGGCCACCTGACCGTTTTCGAAGAGCCTGTCTATCCATTTCCGGTCTGCCACAAACCTTCCTTCTCCGTGGGAGGCGGGAACCGCGAAAATGTCACCCGGCTTCACGCCCTGAAGCCATGGGGACTTGTTGGTGATGACCTTGGTATAGACCATGGTGGAAATATGACGGCCGATCTCGTTGGTGGTGAGGGTGGGTGAATCCTCTTTCTGGGGAAGGATTTCCCCGTAGGGCACCAGACCCAGCTTGATGAGAGCCTGGAAACCGTTGCAGATACCCAGGGCAAGACCGTCCCTCTCCTTTAAGAGCTTCATGACCTCCTCTTTGATCTTCTCATTGCGGAAGACGGAGGCAAAGAACTTGGCTGACCCTTCCGGCTCATCACCGGCGGAGAACCCACCGGGGAACATGATGATCTGAGACCGGGAGATCGCCTTTTGGAAGGCATCCACTGATTCCAGGATGTCCCGGGCGGACTGATTGCGGAAGACCAGAGTCTCCACTTCCGCCCCGGCATTCAGGAAGGCCCGGGCAGAGTCGTACTCACAGTTGGTCCCCGGGAATACAGGGATAAACACCCTGGGTTTTGCCACTTTGTGCCTGCATACATAGAACTGGCCTTCGGTATAGAGAGGCCTGTCCTCATTCTCTTTTCCGGCTTTAGTCCTGGTGGGGAAGACTTTCTCAAGAGGTTCTTCCCAGGCTTCCAGGATTTCATCCAGAGACAGGCTCTCCTCACCGAGAATGATCTCCGGCTCTTCGATGACCTTACCGATCAGGGTAAATCCGTAACCTTCGTTTCCGGCATCCTTCACCAGGAGGGCAGCATCTTCCGGATCAAGCTCCAGCAGGAGGGAACCGTAGGTCTGTCTGCGGAGCTCTGCGGAAGTTATCCCTTCCTCCAGTTTTACACCCAGGAGGTTGCCGAAGCACATCTTGGCGATAGCTTCCGCCAGTCCGCCGAAACCGATGGCATAGGCAGAAATCACCTTTCCCCGGGATGCCAGGTCATAGACCCTGTCATAGGCTTTTCTCACTTCCTCGTAAAGAGGGATCTTATATTCGTCAAATGGTATGTCCACACGGACCAGACATGATCCGGCTTTTTTCAGTTCCGGAGTCAGGATCCCGGATGCCTTCTGGTAATCCACCGCGAAGGAGACCAGTGTGGGCGGAACATCGATATCTTCAAAAGTCCCGGACATGGAGTCCTTGCCGCCTATGGAGGGGAGCCTGAACCCCTTCTGGGCATTGTAGGCTCCCAGGAGGGCAGCCACCGGCTGTCCCCAGCGGGCAGGATCCTCACCCAGCTTCTGGAAGTATTCCTGGAAGGTCAGACGGATCTTTCTGTAGTCTCCGCCGGATGCCACGATCTTGGCCACGGAGTCAAGAACCGCGTAGACCGCCCCATGATAGGGACTCCAGCTGGACAGATAAGGATTGAAGCCGTAGGACATCATGGTGGCGAAATCGCTCTTCCCTGCCTCTCCGGGCAGCTGGGCCGTCATGGTCTGGGTGGGGGTGAGCTGGGTCTTTCCGCCGAAGGGCATGGTGACCGTAGCCGCGCCGATGGAGCTGTCAAACATCTCCACAAGACCCTTTTTGGAGCAGACATTAAGGTCGGAAACCACAGCCATCATGGCTTCCTTCCATCCCATATCTGCTTCACTCTTTTCTGTCTTCTTCTGGCCATCCAGATAGGAATTCTTCTCATCCGGCATAGCCACATCAACAGTGGTTTCCTGATGGGCTCCGTTGGTATCCAGGAAGGCCCGGGAGAGATTGACGATCTCCTTCCCTCTCCAGCTCATGATCAGGCGTTTCTCTTCGGTAACCCTGGCCACCGGAACCGCCTCCAGGTTCTCCTCAGCCGCGTAGCCAAGGAAACGGTCCACATTTTCCGGGGATAGGACCACAGCCATACGCTCCTGGGATTCGGA
>CACZOS010000358.1 GCA_902782815.1 uncultured Lachnospiraceae bacterium
CTATCAGGGTGACAAGATGGCCTGGGATATGGGCCGTGAGATGGCTGAGATGGAAGGCATCAAGATCGGTACCGTTATCGTAAACGATGACGTATCCGTGGAGGACAGCCTTTATACGGTAGGTCGCCGTGGTGTTGCTGGCAACTTCTTCGTAATCAAGGCCTGCGGCGCGGCAGCGGAAAAAGGCGCTTCCCTGGAAGAGCTGGTGGCTCTGGGCGAGAAAGTGGTAAGCCGAGTCCGTTCCATGGGTATGGCCCTGACCGGCTGTACTCCGCCTGCCAAGGGAACACCGATCTTTGAACTTGCCGATGACGAGATCGAGATGGGTATCGGTATCCATGGCGAACCCGGAAGAAAGAGAGTAAAATATCGTCCGGTTAAAGAGATCGTTAAAGAGATGTTCGACGCTGTGGCGAACGATGTTCCCTTTAAGAAAGGTGACAGGGTGGCTGTGATGATCAACGGTATGGGCGGAACACCCATCAGTGAGCTCTACATCGCTTACCGTGAGACAGCTCTCCTGTGTGAGGAGGCAGGATTTACCATTGCCAAGAACTATGTGGGCAACTACTGTACTTCCCTTGAGATGGCAGGCTTCTCCCTGACCATTCTCCAGCTTGATGATGAGATCGAAGAGCTCCTGAATGAACCGGCTGAGATCGCTATCCGTGTATTCTAAAAGGAATCCGGAAGGACGAACATTTAAGAGAACTTCTGATCATAACAGCAGTATAATATGTCCTCCTGAAGGAGTGCGCTGTTCATGAATGCTTATCGACAACGGCACGAATGAGTCAGGGACGGGACCGTATTCCTGTTCCTGACGAGGACAATGTGAAAACCGGAGAAGTTTTGGCTTCTCCGGTTTTTTTGCGTTTCACGGAAAAAAGAGATATTTTTGCCGGGAGAGGAAAGAAAAGCAGGGAACTGTCATAACAAAAGTCTGAAATGTAATAAATCTTTTAAAACAACAGTTGACAAATAAAAAAACTGTTGTTACAATAACATCAACAGTTGAAACAACAGATAATTTCAATATTTCAGAAGAAATTGTTATCGACACAACAACCTATCTATTATATAATAAGGAGGTAATTATGAAAGCAACAGCAGTAAGACTTCACGCAGCCAAAGATCTTCGCCTGGAAGAGTTCGAACTTCCGGAGATCAAGGATGATGAGATCCTGGTCAAGGTAGTATCGGACAGTGTGTGTATGTCTACCTACAAGTGTGCTATCCTGGGAGCTGATCATAAGAGAGTACATGATGATGTGGCAGATCATCCGGCGATCATGGGTCATGAGATGGCCGGAGATATCGTCAAGGTAGGTAAGGCACATCAGGATAAGTTCAAACCGGGGATGAAGTTCACTCTTCAGCCGGCCCTGAACTACAAAGGAACCATGTGGAGCCCGGGCTATTCTTACGAATTTTTCGGGGGAAATGCCACCTACTGTATCATCCCTTCCGAGGTTATGGAGCTGGGATGTATGCTGGAGTATAAGGGCAGGGCTTATTATGAAGCATCCCTGGCTGAACCCTTCTCCTGCAGTGTCGGCGCTTTCCATGCAGCTTACCACACCCAGATGGGCGTTTACACCCATGAGATGGGCATCCGTGAAGGAGGAAAACTTGCCATCATGGCAGGAGCAGGCCCCATGGGGCTCGGCGCTTTAAGCTATGCTATGAACTGTGACCGTCGTCCGGGCATGATCGTGGTCACCGATGTGAACCAGGAGAGACTGGACAGGGCAGCAGAGTTATTCCCCACTGAAGAAGCCGGGGAAAATGGAATCGACCTTCATTTTGTAAACACAGGCAACGTGGAAGACCCGGTAGCATACCTGCGGGAGATGACCGGCGGAACAGGATTTGATGATGTACTGTGCTATGCTCCGGTTGGTCCGGTAGTAGAACAGTCCAGCGGAGTTTTGGGACGGGATGGGTGTCTGAATTTCTTCGCAGGTCCTACAGACCCCAATTTCAGCGCCAAACTGAATTTCTACGATGTACACTATAACTCCACCCATGTGATGGGAACTACCGGAGGCAATACTGCCGATATGATCGAGTGCCTTGAGCTCACCGCGGCAGGCCGCATCAATCCGGCAGTCATGGTCACCCATATCGGAGGCCTGGACGCAGCTGCTGAGACTATCCTTGATCTTCCCAAGATCCCCGGTGGAAAGAAACTGATCTACAACCATCTTCAGATGCCCCTCATCGCTCTGACGGATCTCAGGGAGAAGGGAAAAGAGGACGAAAGATATACTGCTCTTGCGGACATAGTGGATGCACACAAGGGACTCTGGTGTCCTGAAGCAGAAGAATACCTTCTGGCTAATTTCATAACAGAATAACGGATCGGTACGAAATTCTTCCGGGAGTTTCGGACTGATCCCGGAAGGAGGAATCATGGATTCTGTAGAGAGCAGACGTAATGCGATTACGGCATTGATCAATGAAAAGGGAGAGATCACCTTTGCCCAGCTCAAAGAAGCTTTTCCCCAGGTTTCCGATATGACCCTTCGTACAGATCTTAAGAATCTGGACGAGAATAAGAGGATCGTAAGGATCCACGGCGGCGCCAGGTCGGTGGACGTGGTGGTCGGCACGGATGACTATCTGGGTAAGCGCAGCGTGAGGAATGTGGAGGCGAAGAAAGCCATCGCCCTCAAGGCAAAAAAGATGATCAATCCCGGAACAGCGGTTTTTCTCGATTCGGGAAGCACCACCACCATGCTGGCAGCGGAACTGGAGGATCAGCCAAACCTGATCGTCACCAGCGGAGTCAGTTGTGCAGTGGAGCTGGCGAAGCTGGAAAAACCGCAGGTGGTGATCCCCGGCGGGAACCTGAACCGCTACAGCATGAGTATCTGCGGGATGCAGGGAATCAGGGAACTGGAGAAAATGAACCTGGACCTTGCCTTTGTGGGAGTGACTTCCTATGACGAGACCACAGGCTTTGCCTGTAATGTCTATGAGGAGGCGCTTCTTAAGCAGACGGTCATCAACAAGGCGGTGAGGGTAATCGCCCTCATGGATTCGTCCAAGGTCGGTAAACACAGCACCTTTACCTTCGGCACTCTGGCAGAGGTGGACGCCGTTATTTCTGACGGCCGTCTTCCGGCGTCCTTCCTGGCAGCCTGCAGGGAACACGGGGTGGAAGTTTACTGACAGTAAGGAGATCGATCCGGAGGGATTATCCCTGCCGAAGCAGTAAGATCTGCAGAACAATGATCCGGTACCGTTATCATATATTCAGTCCGATTAAATGAGTAGGCAATAACCGTATATCCAATGTATTCGGGAGTATGCTCGTGAGAAGCATATTTTTGCGTGGGAGTCACATTTAAGAGGAGAAAAATACGATGAAAAACGGACTTCAGAGATTTGGAAAATTTTTGTCCGCCATGGTAATGCCCAACATCGGCGCATTTATCGCATGGGGATTTATCACAGCTTTATTTATTCCGGACGGCTGGCTGCCAAATGCACAGCTGGCTTCCATACAGCCTTATATGCTCTTCTATCTTCTGCCGGTGCTGATCGCTTATACCGGTGGTCAGATGGTGGGCGGTGCCCGTGGCGGCGTCATCGGTGGTATCGCGGTCATGGGTTGTATTGCCGGTGTCGGCGGTACCGAAGGACAGCCGATGCTCATGGGTGCCATGGTTATGGGACCTTTTGCAGGATGGATCATCAAGAAATTTGATAAATTCATGGAAACCAGAATGCCTGCAGGCTTTGAGATGCTTATCAACAACTTCTCCGTC
>CACZOS010000359.1 GCA_902782815.1 uncultured Lachnospiraceae bacterium
CCTATGGGAGTCTGAAAATGGAGTTCAATGAAAAACTGCAGGAATTGAGGAAGAATAAGGGCATGACGCAGGAAGAACTGGCGGAAGCCCTGTTTGTTTCGAGGACGGCAATCTCAAAATGGGAATCAGGACGGGGATATCCGAACATGGATTCCCTGAAGGAGATTTCCAGATACTTTTCGGTAACGATCGACGAGCTGATCTGTCCGGAAGAGATCATTTCGGCCGCAAAAGATGAGAAAAGAGAGTGTATTGATAAGTATGTTTCCTTGATCTGCAGCGCGATGGATGTCCTCATGGGAGTGCTCCTGTTTCTTCCGGTATTCGGAAACCGGGCAGATTCTCCGGCTTCGGTGACTTTGTATGGACTCACAGGGGTCAGCCCATGGATCAAAGTAGTGTTTGCGGTCTTGATCGGAGCAACGGTCTTAAACGGAATCTGCGGAGTTGTCATCAGTCATCTTGATCAGCCGAACCGGAACCGCCGCCTGCTTGCTGCCGGAATGGTGCTGTCCATAGCGGGCGCGGCAGTATTTATCCTGACGAGACAGCCGTATGCGGGAATCATATATCTGGCCATGCTGGTTATAAAGGGGTGGCTGATCGGAAGGGGAAAAGGTTTCCTATGATCGAAAATGAACAGATCAGAATCTATCCCGCGAGCCGGGAACAGATGGAAAAATATATAGCTTCAGAGAAAGACGAAGAGCTAAAAAAGGCTTATTGCGAAATGCTCGAAGGCTGTCTTGCGCATCCCGGCCAATGGGACTGGTACGCGATGTGGATCATTGAGAAGGCGGATGGAACACATATCGGGGATCTTTGCTTTAAGGGTTTGGAAGCAGGCCGTAATCCGGAGATCGGATATGGCATTCTGGAAGAATACAGGGGACAGGGTTTTGCCACGGAAGCGGTAAAGCTGGCGCTGCTGTGGGCGTTCCGGCATCCGGAGGTGGCTGCGGTTGAAGCGGAAGCGGATCCGGATAATGCAGCGTCTCAAAGGGTGCTGATGAAATGCGGTTTCCGGCCAAACGGAGAGACAGGAGAAGAAGGCCCCAGATATGTCAGATGGAGAACAACCATGAATGCAATGAATTATTCTATACGATTAGAGAAAAAAGAAGATTACAGAGCGGTTGAGAACCTTGTCAGGGAGTCATTCTGGAATGTTTACCGCCCGGGATGCAGTGAGCACTATGTGATCCATGTGCTCCGGGATGATCCGGCTTTCGTGAAAGAACTGGATTTCGTTATGGAGCAGGACGGGAAACTGATCGGGCAGAACATGTTTATGAAAACGATCATCGAAGCGGATGACGGCAGGGAGATCCCGGTCCTTACGATGGGACCGATCGGGATCACCCCGGAATTGAAACGCAGGGGCTATGGAAAAGCCATACTGGACTATTCGCTGGAAAAAGCAGCCGGAATGGGTTTCGGTGCGGTTCTTTTTGAGGGAAACATTGACTTCTATGGCAAGAGCGGCTTTGATTATGCCGGAAAATTCGGCATCCGGTACCACGATCTGCCGGAAGATGCGGACGCTTCCTTCTTTCTCTGCAAAGAGCTGATTCCGGGATACCTGGACGGCATCACCGGCGTGTATCAGACGCCGCAGGGATATTACGTGGATGACAGTGACGTGGATGCGTTTGACAGAGAGTTCCCTCTGAAGGAGAAGAAAAAGCTGCCCGGACAGATCTTTGGATAAGAAACAGCAGAAATCACGCTTTATGAAAAATCTGATCATCATGGATAAAAAGGGACAGGGGCAAAGCCCCTGTTCTTTTTTAGCATACTTATTTCTGAAACCGACCGATAGTCGAAAAATGCTTGACAGGCTTCGGGCGAAGAGCATACAATAAAAAAACCGACCGATAGTCGAAAAAGGAGAGCGCTTATGAAAAAGGGCGAGAAAAGGAAACAGGAACTGCTCGGGATCGCGTACAGACTGTTTATTACGCGTGGATATGATAATACCAGCGTAGACGAGATGATTGAAAATGCAGGGATCGCGAAAGGAACATATTATTATTACTTCGAGAGCAAAGAAAAGATGCTGGAGGAAGTAATTGAAATGATGATTGACAAGGAAGCTGATGCGGCAAAGACGGTCATCGCTTCAGATATTCCGGTCCTCCAGAAGATCGTCGGAGTCGTCGCGTCTGTCAGGCCGACTCAGGAGGAGGGCGCGATCGAAGGGGCTCTTATGCAGCCTGAGAACATCGTGATGCACGGAAAGATCAAAAAGAAACTGATCGAAACCGTTGTTCCGCTTCTTTCACAGGTAATTGAAGAAGGGACAGCGGAGGGGATATTTGCCTGTGACAATATTCCGGAACGGGTCAGGATGCTTCTCATCATAACAAATGATCTTTTCGATGAGGGAAATTATACGGAACGCGATATTGAGGTGTTCATCGACGTGACAGAAAAGCTGCTCGGCGCAAAGCCGGGAACGATGAACTTTATCAGGGAACTGATCAGGTGAGGGAAAAGAAAAAGATGAGTAAAAAAGATAATCATTCTGCTGGAGGCGCCGGTTACAGATACAGACCGGTTCTTTTCTTTGCTCTGGCGTATTTGTTTACATGGATCTTCTGGATTCCGGCGATCTTTGTGCCGCAGGATTTCGGGGCTTTCCTTATGCTCATTGGACTGATTGCCCCGGCGGCTGTATCCACAATATTTGTACTTGTCTCCGGTTCCGATCTTTTGAAGAAGGATCTGAAGATCAAGATCTTTGGATTCTATAAAGTGAAATGGCTGAATGTACTTCTGGCGGTTCTGGTATTTGCTGTAATTATAGTATGTTCCATTCTGCTGTCGCTTGCGTTCGGACAGCCTCTCAGCCAGTTTTCGTTTACAGAAGATTTCTCATTTACGGGAGTCG
>CACZOS010000360.1 GCA_902782815.1 uncultured Lachnospiraceae bacterium
TCATGTTGCGGATATTAACAGATTCCATACCAATGATATAATCAAACTTATCATAGTCTTCTCTTTCCAATACCCTGGCCCGCTTTCCCCCGCAGGATATACCATGTCTGGCAAGTTCTTCCCTGGCCGGAGGATAAACGGGATTTCCCACACCCCGCCAGACTTCCTCGGAACTGGTGGCCGCCGATTCAATATAAAAATCATCAGCCAGACCTTCTTTTTCCACAAGATCTTTCATAATAAACTCTGCCATGGGTGACCTGCATATATTGCCGTGGCAGACAAACAGAATTTTTATCATATGATCAAAATGCTCCTTTCAGTATCGCATCAGTCAATATTTTACCTGCATCAAAGCAATTATTCATTGCTGTTTCGAATATATCCACAGATTCCAAACTGTCTTCCGAAGCAAGATGGTCGTCGGTTTCCGGCCCCCACAGCTTTTCAGGTGATACATCAGCCGGGAAAACATCCATATTTACACTTGCCCGCAGGATGATAAGCCGGTCAAGCAGTCCAAAACGTTTTAGTGCCAGTCCGACCGCAATATCCTCCATTTCTGTTACCGCAAAAGGATCATAACACCCATAGGTTTCTGTGATCAGGAGTGCGTTTTGATGATCATATCTGCCTTTCCAGAAGTTATCACCGGTCACTGATGTTCCACGCATCACCCGGGGTTCCCGATGGGCCCATGCTTCTCCCGGATATTGTTTTTTCAGATATTCTACGGATTTTTCTGTTGTCTCCAGATGCACATCTGCTATCAGTTGATATGCACGTTCGGTAACTTCCCGGTCCAGTCTGATGACAGCATTTTCATCAAAACTATCGTCATGGAACCATGTTGTTTCCGATTCTGAACTCATTTCCCGATGATCTGCCCGATGCCCGAGATCATAGTCTACCGCTGAAGAAATTACATAGACATCGCCGAAGATACCATAACCTTCCGCCGAACCTCCACAGCCGACAGACAGCACATAGGCATCGGAAAAATCAAACCTTCCGTCCGAAAGGATCGCCGATGTATTCAATGCTGCGGAGACTTTTCCCTGCCCTAAAGGATACAAAGCAACACCGTTTTTGTAATACAGTTTATTTTGCTTCGAGCCTCCGTCAATCTCATATTCCTCTCCCCCTGCAAGGTATTCCTCATAAAAATACTGGGCCTCCCCGGGAAAATCTCCTGTCATTTCTCCGACTTCAAATTTCGGCAGGATCAGAACCCTGACAGGAATCTTCCGGTTTTTCAGATATACAGAATATCCGATCAATATACCGATGATCAATAAGATTGCCGCAAATACAACCGTTCGTTTATGTGTTTTCAGCAGTTTCATCACCTGGATCCTCCATACATCACCGGGAAATAATTAGCTTTATGAACCAGATTACTGCAGTTCAGAAGGGAAAATCAGCTCTGAGATAAACCCGCCGCCCAGCAGACAGTCGTTCTCATCATAAAACACGGCGGACTGACCGGGAGCCGCAAACCGGACTGGTTCATCAAAGGTAACTTTAAACCGGTCTGCGTCGATCCTTTCCACCATCGCATGCTGACCGGAGTGTCTGTACCTCACCTTAACCTGGCAATAAATCTTTTCACCCGGCTCCGGTTCAGGAATACTCAGGAAATTCATATCTTTGCAGATAATCCCTTTGGTATAGGTGCGGTCCAGACCTCCGAGAACGATCTCATTCCGGTCTGCGTGTATCTCCTTGATATACATGGGATGGCCGAAGGCAACTCCCAGGCCCTTGCGCTGTCCGACGGTGTAATGGATAATACCTTTGTGCCTGCCCAGAATATTTCCGGACTCATCTACATAGTTTCCTTCTCCGGGAACTTCTCCATGCTGATATTCCGCAATAAAATCCGCATAGTCACCGTCGGTAACAAAGCATATCTCCTGGGAATCAGGCTTGGATGCAACCCTGATCCCTGCTTTTTCCGCAATTTTCCTGACTTCGGGCTTAGAGTAGTCTCCCAGAGGCATAAGAGTCCTGGCAAGCTGATCCTGCCTTAAACGATAAAGCATATAGGTCTGGTCTTTGTCAGAATGGGAAGCCTTTTTGACGGTGTATCTTCCGTTTGCAAGTTTTACCACGGAAGCATAATGTCCGGTTGCCACATAGTCAGCCCCAAGCACATTTGCGTGATAAAGAAGACGCTCCCATTTTATCTCCCGGTTACATACGACACAGGGATTCGGCGTCATCCCGTGAAGATAATCTTGAACGAAAGTCTTCACCACTTTATTTTCAAA
>CACZOS010000361.1 GCA_902782815.1 uncultured Lachnospiraceae bacterium
CATCCTGGATCTTTTCGAGATCTTTTTCGAAGAGAACAGGGCCAGACAGGAGAGAAAGGTGTTCCATCCGGAATTCCGTTACGGATCTTTGCTGCGCAGACTTCTGGCAGACTGCACCGATCCCCTTTACTGCGGTTATGAGACCGGGGAAGATTATATCGAGCTTATGGAGATCCTGTGCTTTATGTATGGGATACCCGAAGATAAATACTTTTTCTCAAACCGTAAGGAGTGGATCAGGCAGAGAAAGTTTTTAGGGCAGATGGATACCGTCTGCGTATATAAGCCGGAGGGGGTGGAAGCAGGGGAATATCTTTCCGACGAGGAGGCCAACCGGCCCATAAAAAATCTTCTGAATGTGAAGACAAAAGGGGAGCTGCCCTATCTGCTTACCGCCTTTCCCCTTCTGAGACAGGGCGGGGAGATCATCGCCGTCATGCCCAGTTCCCTCCTCTACCGGGAAGGAAGGGAAAACCAGATCAGAAGATATCTGGCGGAGGAGATGAACTGTCTGGATACCGTAATCCTCCTCCCGGATTCGGTATTTCCTTCCATCGGACAGCAGGAAGTTTTCCTCTATCTGAAAAAGGATCGTGACCCGAAGGACGTCATGTTCTTTGACTGTTCATCCATGGAGAATCTTGACCAGGAGGCTCTGAAGGAGATCCGAAGAGCCTGGAAGGAAAGAAAGACTGTCTCCGGCTTCTGTCATCGCGCTGATCCGGAGGAGATCTCGGCAAACGATTATAATCTCAACCTCCCCCGTTATATCAAGAAGCCCACGGGAATCGAGATCGTGGACATCGATACCAAACGGGAGAGAATCGATATGATCAACAAAGAATTAAAAGAGATTGACGAGCGCCTGGAAATGTACAGAAGGGACCTGGAACTTGACGCCCTTTTGTAGGTTTATTTCCTGTTCTGATATGATCAATACAGCTGGAAAAACACAGAGAGATTTCATCTCTGTGTTCTTTCATTTGTAAAAAAATACTGTTATTTCTACAAAAAACACATACTTTTCAACTGCTTTTATTTGTGGTATGATTTAAAACAGCCACAGGCACCTTGATTATACAGATTATCACAGACTTTTTGTCAATTCCCACAGAGAGGAAAATAGAATGGCATCCAATACAAAAAGCAGAACAAAAAGGACCCGGACCGGAAAGTCCGCGTCTTCATCCCGCCGGAGGTCAGGAACCAGGAGGTCGGCTCCTTCCTCGAGGGCGAATGCCGCTCCGGCTCCCCGAAAGCAGGGGATCAATATGGGCATCGAGATCCAGCTGATTGTATCCTTCTGTCTTATGATCCTTCTCATGCTGAGCAATTTCGGTATGGGGGGAAGAGCAGGGAAGATACTGAGCAGTTTCTTCTTCGGTCTCTTCGGATGCGTCCAGTATGTGATGCCCGTGATGTTCTTCCTGGCGGTCACCCTGCTCCTGGTCAACGACTATTCCCCACTGGCACTGAAGAAGTGTCTTGCGGGATTTCTTCTCCTGATGATGGTGAGCGCTTTTGTGCAGCTGGTATTCAGCGATAATACGATCGATATCTACAGCCTCTTCAGCAAAGCCCTGGAGGACAGGATCACAGGAGGACTGATCGGGGGAGGTTTTGCCTGTATCATAAGGAAATGGTACGGCTTTGCCGGAGCCCTGGTGATTATCGCCTGTATCTTTATCCTTTCAGCCATCATGCTCACTCAGAAGTCCGTGGCGGAATTCTGTAAGAAAGTTGCCTGCAGGGTGAGAGATTTCGGGGAAGAGAGGGCCGACAGAAAGAAGGAGAGGGCCGGTAAAGAGGAGACAAGAAAGAAGACCGCCAAAGACAAGGCCAGGGAAAAACAGTGCGAGGATAAGGTTAAGGAGCTGGAGGAAAAGAAGCTGGAATTCCAGAAAAAGACCGAGGAGACAGCCGATGCCTCCAGGAAGGAGGAGAATACCCCCGGATTTCATGTACCCACCTTCCATGCTTCTGATGAAGTCAGGCCCAGGGATTCGGTCAAGGAACTCCATCCGGAGATCTATCCCTTTACCCGTGAGGACGGGAAGACGCAGCCCTTTAATCAGGAACTGGATTTTTCCGCCTTTTCCTTTAATTCAGACAAGTCGCCGGAAGATTTCATGAGAGAACTCCGGGAGAACGCCCTGACCCGTGAAGAGATGGAAGAGAGGCTGAAAAAGGCCAGACCCATCGCTGCCAAGGGTGTCCGTGAGATGGAAGGTGATCCGGAGATCATTGCCCATGCAGTCCCGGAGGAAGAGACTGCGGCGGATCCCGTGGAAGAAGTGATCATTGACCGGGGACAGGAGGAGGATCCTGCCTTCACGGAGATCACCATACATAAAGAAGAAAAACATAAAGAAGATAAAGAGACAGTTAAGCAGGATCTCCCCGGCAAGGAGGAAAAAGCCTTCAGCCGGAAGAAGGCATCGGGGGATGATTATGTCTTCCCGCCCATCAGCCTGCTTGCCAAAGGAGAAGGCGGCAGGAACGGTGATGATGATGTATATCTGAAAAATACCGCCCGTAAACTTCAGGAGACCCTGGCCAGTTTCGGGGTAAATGTACGGATCACCGACATCAGCTTCGGCCCGACGGTCACCAGATATGAGATGGTACCCGAGCAGGGGACCAAGGTCAGCAGGATCGTCTCCCTCACAGACGACATCAAGCTGAACCTGGCAGCCGAGGATA
This sequence comes from uncultured Lachnospiraceae bacterium, assembly GCA_902782815.1. Lineage (GTDB taxonomy): Bacteria > Bacillota > Clostridia > Lachnospirales > Lachnospiraceae > Anaerobutyricum. The sequence continues at coordinate 2,704 of CACZOS010000361.1, forward strand.
TCCGTATCGAGGCTCCTATCCCGGGCAAATCCGCCATAGGGATCGAGGTGCCCAACAAACATGTGCTGACGGTACATTTCCGGGAACTGATCGAGAATCCCCGTTTCCGGCATTTTAAATCCAACCTTGCTTTTGCTGTGGGTAAGGATATCGGCGGCCAGCCGGTTATCTCCGATATCGCCAAGATGCCCCATCTGCTGATCGCCGGCGCCACCGGAGCCGGAAAATCAGTCTGCATCAATACCCTTATCCTGAGCCTGATCTACAAGGCTAAGCCGGAGGATGTAAAACTGATCCTGATCGATCCCAAGAAGGTAGAACTGAGTATCTACAACGGGATCCCCCATCTCCTGATCCCTGTGGTCACAGATCCAAAGAAGGCTTCCGGAGCCCTGAACTGGGCCGTGGCGGAGATGACTGACCGTTACAACAAATTTACCACCTACGGTGTGCGCAATCTTGAAGGATACAATGAGAAAGTAAAACAGGTGAATGCCTCCCTGGATAAAGAATCATCCGAACTGAAAACCATGCCTCAGATCGTGGTGATCATCGACGAGCTGGCTGACCTGATGATGGTGGCCTCAGGGGAAGTGGAGGATGCCATTGTCCGCCTTTCCCAGCTTGCCCGTGCCGCCGGAATCCATCTGGTCATCGCCACCCAGAGACCTTCTGTAAACGTGATCACCGGGATGATCAAGGCCAATATCCCCTCAAGGATTGCCTTTGCCGTATCTTCCGGTGTGGACAGCCGCACCATCATCGATATGAACGGGGCGGAGAAACTCCTGGGTAAAGGAGATATGCTCTTCTACCCGGCCGGGATGTCCAAACCCAGCCGTGTTCAGGGGGCGTTTGTCAGTGATGAAGA
>CACZOS010000362.1 GCA_902782815.1 uncultured Lachnospiraceae bacterium
CCTTCTCCCTGTATCCGCCCCATCTGGTTCCCGTCAGCAACCGTGATATCATCGGGATAGTGACCAAGATCGATCATTGGGCAGCGGAACCGGAACTGGCTGCATACTGGCTTAAGCTTGCGGGCTGTAAGAAGATCTTCTATACCAGCTCCTATACCGGAGAAGGGATTCAGGATATCCTGGATTATCTGGATACACCGGTGGAAAAGATGACATGGGAAGAGGCCAAAGCGGTCTATGACGAGATGGGTTACGGACCGGGCGAGAGCGAAAAGGGGCTTCCCCGCGTCTAGGCAAAAAGAGATTTTTTCAAGGCAGGGCTATGATTCCCGTTAATTGTTTGGAATCGCAGCCCTGCCTTTTCCTCAGTTTTGAGAAGGGAGATTATCCTATGGCGGCCATCAGCAATGACTGGGCAGAAGCCCTGAAAGAAGAATATGCCAAACCATATTACCGGGACCTCTACAGGACGGTACTGAAGGAATACCGGCAGAGGGAGATCTTTCCTCCCTCCGGAGATATCTTTAACGCCTTCCACCTGACCCCCTTAAAAGAGGTGAAGGTGGTCATCCTGGGGCAGGATCCCTATCATAATTACGGACAGGCTCACGGTCTTTGTTTCTCCGTGAAGCCCGGTGTGGAGATCCCTCCCTCGCTGGCAAACATTTATCAGGAATTACATGATGACCTGGGATGCTATATCCCGGATAACGGTTATCTGGTCAAATGGGCAAAACAGGGGGTGCTGCTGCTTAATACCGTGCTGACGGTCAGAGCCCATGAGGCCAATTCCCACCGGGGGATCGGCTGGGAAGAATTTACGGATGCAGCCATCCGCGTTCTCAATGCCCAGGATCGTCCCATGGTTTTCCTTCTGTGGGGAAGACCAGCTCAGAATAAGAAGGCCATGCTGAATAATCCCAAACACCTTATCCTGGAAGCTCCCCATCCCAGTCCTCTTTCCGCTTACCGGGGATTTTTCGGATGCAGACACTTCAGTCAGGCAAACGATTTCCTGGTCTTTCATCAGTATGATCCCATCGATTGGCAGATTGAGAATCTGAACTCCTGACCGGGTCCTGTCTTTATACGGATAATCTTTGATCATGAAAAAACTCCGGAAGTGAACAGATTCGCTTCCGGAATTTTTTTGTCTCAAGGTTTTTCACCGAATATTTTGATATATCCCCCATCGGAGGCAGCTCCGTCATAATAGATCTTTGATGTGGTCCTGGTGGAACTGAACATATATTCCATCACGTCATCCATGGACACGATCTTATAACGCTGGCCTCCCTTATACCAGGACCGGTCAACAGAATCGCACAGCAGGACATCTCCGTTTGGATAGATGCCCAGAAAGATCATGGTATGATAGGAGTTCGTCCATCTTTTGCTGAGCTTCCCTGTTTTCCTGCTCTTTCGTCTGACCTCAATGATGACCGGATTCCCGGTCTTCAGATGACGGATCATATCCTCTTTTGCAGACTGATAAGTGAAGGAGGGGATATATTCATTGTAAACCCCGCCTTTGGTCAGCAGGGTGGATATCCCGTTAAGAGAAAGGGGCATCTGGTGGGGAAGGGTGTGCTGTTCATGCTCCCTTGACCAGTCATCAGCCGGTGCATATCTCTTCTCTATACCGCTGATGATCTCATTGGGCTTGATTCCTTCAAAGGATTTACGGTAGGCTCCCAGGACTGTAGCCAGCGAGCAATGGGCGCAGCCATGCCATGCCAGGTAACGGTCATAGGAGTCATAGTTGTGGGCATTCTGCTTATAGAGGGTGTAGGTTCTTTTTTCGGGAGGATTGCCTCCCAGAAGGGTAAGCCGGCATGAACCGCCGCTTTCCCCATGGGAGATTACATTTACACTGAACAGGATCTCCTGGTCCTCCGCCTGGCAGGATATGACAGTCATCCCTTCCTTGAGGGCCTTTATCCTTCCCATGGTGTCCACTTTTGCGATATCGGGATTCTCGGAGGTCCAGACAAGATCCGGAACGGTTCCCCTTCCGTTAATCCGGCGGACTGTGACTCTGGGCCGGTAACTCTGATCCGGTTTAAGCATAAAAGTGGTATCTTCACAGGAGAGGATCAGGCTGCCCTGTTTTCCGGAAGCCTTGTTCAGGCCGGCTTCCGCTGATCCTACGGCATTGTAGACGGTCACGGTGGAAGAGTAGACCGGTCCCCCTTTCAGACGACAGAATATTCTCACTGTCCCCGGCCTTCTTCCCGTCACAAGTCCTTTTTCGTCCACGGAAGCAATGAGTGGATTGGAACTGGACCAGCTCAGGACTGACAGTTTGTCTGCCCCCAGCAGACAGAGGGACCTGCGGGTTCCCTGACTGATACAGGGCTCGGCGGGCAGGATTCCCTTTACCAGATATGTGGTCTGTTTTACCTTGTCCTTTTTCATGTGGGCTACGGCGGATATTCCGGGATAGCCCCCCCTTATGTACCCCTGCCGGCTCAATACCACACCGGGATCCTCGCTGAGACACAGGTGGCGTATCTTCGAGGTCTCTGTGAAAGCAGTTTCTCCGTATGATATATATTGAAGGCGGGCCGCTGCATGGACCGGATGAGGAGTAAAAGAGAACAAAAAGAAAAGGAACAAAAGAACATTCATGGCAGATTCCTTTACATATTAACAGGTTGATATGGTTCCGAACAGTTACAACTTGCCACGAAAAGGAGAAAAAGTAAAGGGGGGAAAGTCTTAAGATTTTGTAACAGAAAAAAGAAGCTGCGGCACAATATACCGCAGCCTTACTGTTGAAAACACTTCACAGGATATTCTGTTATTCTGTTTTTTCCCGGATCACTCAGTCTGAGATGGATATCTGGATATTTTGTCTGCGCAGGATATCCAGGATCTCTTCCGGCGTACCCGGATCGGTGCAGATGGTGTCGATCTCGTCGAAGGTGGACTGGATCACCACCCCTTTCTGGGTGAACTTGCTGGAGTCGGCCAGGATGATCATCCGGTTGGCGGAATCCGCCATGTAACGCATGGTCTCCACCCGCATGAGGTCGTCGCAGGTAAATCCCACATCCGGAATAAAACCGTCGGTTCCCACAAAAAATTTATCCACATAAAACTCCCGGGCACATTTGCGGACCAGAGGACCTACCATACCCTGATATTCTTTCTGATAATCTCCTCCCAGAAGGATCACTTTCCGGATGGGGAGATCCTTGATCCTTATGGCGATGTAGGCGGAGTTGGTGATGATTGTCACATCCTTTTTCAGCTTGGCAAGCTGTTCCGCCAGAAGGGCACAGGTGGAGCCGGATTCCAGCATAACGGTCTCGCCGTTCTGCACCATCTCGGCTGCCTTTGTGGCAATGTTGAGCTTTATGTCATAGTTTACGGTCAGACGGGTGTTGATGTCATTTGCATTCTTGATCAGGGCATAACCATGTTCCCTGGCCAGCAGTCCTTCTTCCTCCAGGTAGTCCAGATCCTTACGGATAGTCACCTGGGAAACACCCAGCAATTCCGAAAGCCTGCTCACTTCTATCTTTTGATATTCATTTACCAGTTTTACTAATTTAGACTGTCTGTCTGTCATTTGAAATATTCCATCCTTTCTAACATAAATATATCATAAGGTTTATTCATCTGTAAACTATTATATTGAAAAAAACAGGAAAAAACTTCCCCGGTCTTGCGATATATTTTCCAATGAGGTATAATATCATCAAATCGGCTTTTCCCGGAATATCGGGAAAAGCCTGATCATCACATTACAGAAAGCAGGATTGGCAGGATATGAGTCAGGCAAAAGTCGACAGACAGAAAGAGTATAAAAAGAACCGTAAACAAATCATCGCCAGGGAAAAAAGACAGCAGAGGCTGGGAAAGGCTGCTGCCTGTCTGGTGGCGATCCTTTTCCTGGGAGGTCTGGGTTACTCCGTTTACAACAAGGTGACACCGGAGAAAGAGGTAAGTAAAACCGCTTTCTACAGTCTGATCCAGACAGATCAGTACGGCATTCTGGATCCTGAGATCACCGAGTGATCCGATGGCAGACAGTTATCCATTATTCCGCATCGAGTTTCGGTGCGGTTTTTTACTATCCGGCAGCCTCTTCACCATCCTAACGGACCGGGTTCCGGAGTCACATCAGAGAAAGGGAAGACAGATATGGCATTTACCCATTTGCATGTGCATACAGAATACAGTCTCCTTGATGGCTCAAGCAAGATAAAGGAACTTCTCCCCAGGGCAAAGGAACTGGGGATGGACAGTCTTGCCATCACGGATCACGGTGTAATGTACGGCGTGATCGACTTTTATAAAAAAGCCAGGGAAGTGGGGATAAAACCGATCCTGGGTTGTGAGATCTATGTGGCGCCCGGTTCTCGTTTTGACCGTGAACTGGGCAAGGGGGAGGACAGATACCACCATCTGGTTCTTCTGGCGGAAAACAATGAGGGATACAGAAACCTGATGAAGATCGTCACCCGGGGTTTTACCGAAGGTTATTACTATAAGCCCAGGGTGGATTATGAGGTCCTTGAACGTTATCATCGGGGGATCATCGCGCTTTCTGCCTGCCTGGCGGGAGAGATTCCCAACAAAATTCTGAAGAATGATTATGAGGGAGCAAAGCAATCAGCCCTCCATCTTCAGTCCGTGTTCGGCAAAGGAAATTTTTTCCTGGAACTGCAGGACCACGGCATCCGTGAACAGACCCAGGTCAATACCAGCCTTATGCAGATGTCCAGGGAGCTGGACATCCCCCTCGTGGCCACCAATGATATCCACTATATCATGGAGGATGATGCTGTTCCCCATGACCTCCTTCTCTGCATCCAGACAGGCAAACTGGTATCCGATGAAGACAGGATGCGGTATGAAGGCGGACAGTATTATCTCAAATCCGAGGAGGAGATGAAAAAACTCTTCCCTTATGCTCTTGAGGCTTTGGAAAATACCCACCGGATCGCGGAACGGTGCAATGTGGAGATCGAGTTCGGTGTGCAGAAGGTTCCCAGATATGATGTGCCTGAGGGATTTGACGCGGAATCTTACTTAAGGTCTCTCTGCCGGGAAGGTCTGGTCAGACGCTATGGCCCGAACCCTTCCCCCGACCTGACCCGCCGGATGGATTATGAGCTGGATACCATCCGGGACATGGGATATCTGGACTACTTTCTTATTGTGTGGGATTTCATTCATTTCGCAAAGAACCGCGGGATAGCCGTGGGGCCCGGAAGAGGATCCGCTGCGGGAAGCATTGTCTCTTATTGTCTGGGGATCACGGATATCGATCCCATCCGATACCAGCTGATCTTCGAGCGGTTCCTGAATCCCGAGCGGGTCTCCATGCCGGATATCGACGTGGATTTCTGTTATGAAAGAAGGCAGGAAGTCATCGATTATGTCTACGGCAAATACGGGAAAGATAAAGTGGTTCAGATCATTACGTTCGGTACCATGGCTGCCAGGATGGCGGTGAGGGATGTGGGAAGGGTCCTGAATATTCCTTACAATCAGGTGGACCGGGTGGCCAAGATGATCCCCATGGAGCTGGGGATCACCATAGAGAAAGCCCTGAAGACCAATCCGGACCTGAAGGAAGCCTACAGTTCGGACGAGGGGGTAAAGAACCTGATCGATATGTCTATGCGGCTGGAAGGACTGCCCCGTCATTCCTCCATCCATGCCGCCGGCGTGGTGATCGGATCGGAACCTCTGGATGAGTTTGTTCCCCTGTCCCGGGGCGCAGACAATGTGATCACCACCCAGTTTACCATGACCACCATTGAGGAACTGGGACTGCTGAAGATGGATTTTCTGGGACTACGTACCCTCACGGTCATTCAGGATGCGGTCAGGATGATCCGGAAAAAAGCCGGGGAGGATTTCCGGATCGAGGAGATCGATTTCGATGATCCTAAAGTTTATGAGATGATCAGCCAGGGGAAGACCGAGGGGGTCTTCCAGCTGGAAAGTGCGGGGATGAAACAGTTTATGAAGGAACTCAGGCCGGAGAACATCGAGGATGTCATCGCGGGAATCTCCCTGTACCGTCCGGGTCCCATGGATTTTATCCCCAAATATATACAGGGAAAACAGAACAAGGATTCCATCACCTACTCCTGTCCCGAACTGGAGGAGATCCTCTCCTCAACCTACGGCTGTATCGTCTATCAGGAGCAGGTAATGCAGATCGTCATGAAACTGGCAGGATATACTCTGGGAAGAAGTGACCTGGTCAGACGTGCCATGTCCAAGAAAAAAGGGGATGTCATGCTGAAGGAGCGGGCCAATTTTGTCTACGGCAACGATGAGGAGGGCGTGGAAGGCTGCATCCGGAGAGGTATACCGGAGGAGGTGGCCAATCAGGTATTTGACGAGATGATCGATTTCGCCAAATATGCCTTCAACAAATCCCATGCCGCCGCCTATGCGGTTGTCTCCTATCAGACGGCATGGCTCCGGTGCTACTACCCTGTGGAATTTATGGCTGCCCTTCTGACTTCCGTTCTCACTAATCCGAAAAAGATCACCGAGTATATCAACACCTGCCGGGGAATGGGAATCTCCATTCTTCCGCCGGATATCAATGAAGGGGAAGCTGCCTTTTCCGTCTCCGGAGATTCCATCCGCTATGGCCTTGCCGCCATAAAAAGCCTGGGAAAAGGCGTTATTCAGAACATGGTGGAGGAGAGGGAGAAAAACGGGCCTTACAAAAATCTAAAAGACTTTATGAAAAGGCTTACCTCCAAAGAGGTCAATAAACGGACCATAGAGAACCTGATCAAGGCGGGAGCCCTGGACAGCCTGGGTGCTTCCCGCAAGCAGCTGATGGCAGTGTACGGCCTGGTTCTGGATGAGGTAAACCGGGAGAAAAAAGAAAGCATTTCAGGCCAGATGAGCCTTTTTGATTTCTTTTCCGAGGAGGAGAGGAAGGAGTATGAGATATCCTATCCGGATATCGGGGAATATGAGGAGAGTCAGAAACTCTCCTTTGAGAAGGATGTACTGGGCATTTATGTCAGCGGCCATCCTCTCAGCCGTTTCATGACTTCCATGGAGAAAAATGTAACGGCCAGGTCTGTGGACTTCGAGGCCGATGAGGAGTCAGGTCAGGTCCGGGTGAAAGACGGCAGGAGCTATATCATCGGAGGTCTGGTCACCGGGATTACGGTGAAACTGACCAAAAATAATCAGAACATGGCTTTTGTCACTCTGGAGGATCTCTTCGGCACTGTGGAAGTGATTATCTTTCCCAGAGACTATCAGAAATACCGGGATATCCTGATCATGGACCGTGGACTTTATGTCAACGGGCGTGCAACGGTCTCCGAAGAGAGTGGAAAACTGATCGCTTCCGCCATCCTCCCCATGGATGAACTGCCCTGTGAGATCTGGATCCAGACGGAGGATATCGGAGGCTATAAGGAAAGGCAGGCAGACCTTTTTGACCTGATCAGGCAGAATCCGGGCCAGGACAGGATCGTGGTCTATTCCCGGAAAGAGAGAGCCATAAAAAGACTTCCCTCCTATCAGAATATCCTTGCGGAGCCCGATGTTACGGACCGGCTGGCCGGGATATTCGGTAAGGAAAATGTAGTGATCCGTGAATCGGGTATCAACTGGTAAGATCACTCTATATAGTAAAAAAGAACCTCAGATCTGAGGTTCTTTTTTTGAATATCTTTCTGTGGTTATCCTTCTTTCCGCTCTCATTTAAGAGAGATGTCATAGATCCGGCGTACCTCCTCCGGCGTCACTTTCCAGGGTGCTGCGGAAAGCTTGCCTTCATTGACGGACATGGCCCGGATAAATCTTTCCTTCGCTTCCTCATCGATCTCATAGGTCCCGATAAGGCTCCTGATCTCCTGGTAGAATTCCTGCAGGTTCTC
>CACZOS010000363.1 GCA_902782815.1 uncultured Lachnospiraceae bacterium
CTTTTTTTATGTGTTATACTGGTCTGAGAGCGGCTTTATTTCTTCCTTCATCCGTTCCACGACGGAAGGGGGAGAAATGATCCTGACCGATCTGCTCAGAGCCATGATCCATCCCAGAAACTGCCCGCTGACGGCCACATCCAAAGTGGTGCGGAAATGATTTTCATCCACGGGGGCTATGATGATATCTTTTCCGAACCGGTCGATGATCACGCCTACAATGGAGTTGTCTGCTTCTATGGTTACCCGGGTTTCTTCTCCCCCGTACATACCAAACAGACTCTTGGTGTAGCGGGGCATATTGAAGGCTTTAAACTGGTCTCTGCCTTCACGCCGCTCCTCCTCCAGAGAGATGCGGAGCATCTTGTCAACCCGGTAATGTTTGATTTTTTTGTCATCGGCATCAAAGGCAACAAGATAATAGTTTTCGTTATCCCACATCAAAGCCCAGGGGCTTACCCGGTACCAGTCCCCGTTTTTTCTCAGCTCCGTTTCCTTTCGGATGTTCCACTGATAATATTGAAAACGAATCCGGCTGTCCGAATTGATGGCTTCGTGGAGCTTATCAACATTATAGTAGATGCTCTCATTCATTGTTTTGACACGGCCTGAGATGACTACCTGCCTCTGAAGCTGTTTTCCTTCGTATCTGCTGACCAGGGATTCCAGCTTCTTGATCAATTCCTGGGATTTTTTATCCGTAATAAATTTTGCGGACTGGACGGAATCCACCAGAAGTTTTAATTCCGGAAGTTCAAACTCCCTGCTGCCCAGGTGATAATAACAATCACGGCCGATTTTGGTGGAGATGATGTCAAATCCGAAATGCTTTAATTCTTCGAAATCATTGTACAGGGTTTTTCTGTTGGCGTTAACATCGAAAGATTCCAGTTTTCCGATAATCTCCCGCATGGTCAGGGCATGAAGATCATCGGTCTCCTCTGAAAAAATCTTTACAAGATAGAGCATCTTCAGTTTCTGGTTCAGCCCTGCCCGTTCCTTTTCCGCCATGTCTTACCTCCCCGCATTTATCCTTTGTTCCTGTCCCCGGAATATAATGATATTATATAATAAAGAAATTCCGTTTTCGAGGAAAATGTCACATTAATTGACTTTAAGGCCATTTCTTTATAAAATTAAAGTAAGATATTCCAGGAGGATGGTTATGGATAATAATACATTTATTAAATGCTCCGGTTTTTCTGAAAAAAAAGAAGAAGAAATCAGCTCTTCCTTTGACTGGAGGGTGATTCTTTCGGGTTCGGAATATTTCGTGAAAGAAACTGAGGAAGTGTATTCTCTGAGATTGGAAAATCAGTTCGGCAATGTCTCTGCCCATGGAAAATTTCTCTCTTATCATACCGATAAGCAGGATTTCCGGGTACTGGCTAAAGTACTGTCAGAAGAACTGGAAAGACATTATTCCTGCAAGGCATCTGTCTGTAAAGGCAGGGATAGATCAGGACCGGAACGATTCGATGTTTCACTTACAGCCAAAGAGGATGAGCTGAGCGGTCCTGCAGCTCCGGAGGAGAGGAGAACCTATTATTCAATCCCTGATGGGGATTATTATCTCTATGTACAGAACAGCCCCCGGGTGGGTGTATATGTTTATACAGATGGTAAGTGGAGGTATGATTCCAGTCATACGGTAACCTTTCAATGGGACCGGCCCAGCGGGAAACTCTGCGGGATCCTTCCGGAGAAACTCTCAACAGCAGTTCGTCTTGATGCGTTTCTGGCTTATTCGGAAGTATTACTTTACGATATGAATGCAGATTATTACGCGGTCTTTGATGAGAAGGGTGTAATATGCGAAAATAAGTCCCCTGCCCATATTCCCGCCTATCTCCCCCAGAGCTGGCCGGAATTGCGGGAAGAGTATATCGGCCCTTCTTATTCTATGCTGTTTGACTGCCTGGACGAAAGCGGCCGGGAGGAATATCTGAGATATCCGGACTTTGACCGGATGAATAACCGGATCGGTTCATTGAATCTTTATGAATGCATACAATATCTGGGGTTTGCTTTCAGAGCAGCCTTGAAATACGGACAGAAATATTTCTTCTCCTGCTGGCAATCCGGCAAGTTCAGGAGGATCCTTGTGCGGATAAGGGAGCTTCAGGATTTGGAGTCACTTAGGTTTTCCAGGCCGGACGCTGAGGAGTTTTATGCCGCGGCATACAGAAAATGCAGCAGCTACTTTTCTATAGATAAAGGTAAGGAAATCAAAGGTTCTTTTCCCGTACAGCTGCTCGACAGTCTGAAAATGTCTGACAGGATAGAGATCGAGAAGAAGATCATCAGTGCCTGTCAGAAAGGGGAATCACAGTTTTTCGGGGCACTTAACGGTATCCTGCTTTTCAATCTGAACAACGTTTTCACGGGAGAAAGTGTCCGGGAGATTGAATCGGTCTACGACAGGACAATGCTTTTCAAATACCTTTATAAGATTACGCAGAATCCTGTTTATCTGAACAACATGCTCCGCCTGGCGGCCGGCGATCAGAATGCCTATGAACAGATCAACAAACTGATCATAGAAGATCATCAGAATAAATTTGCCCACTGGCAAGCAGACAGCTGTCAGCTTGCCCTGCATACTATGAAAACCATAAATACCATCCGGGCGGCAGCAGGAAAAGAAACCGACAAGACCCTTTTTAATGCGTTTACCAGGGATTATGAAGCCATTGAGCTGATGAGCCGGGATGAGGTCACCGGAATGCTCAGTCCGGGATCCTGGGATTTTGAGGGATCTGGGGAGATCATGAAATTCTATACCGCCCTCGACCTGCGGTACAGTTATCTGGATACCCGGAAGAGTATGTACCTGAAAAAAATGATCATCGATGCCCTGGATTATCCTGAGGTTTATGATGTACTGAAATATATGGTCAGCCGGGGCGAAATCAAGAGGAATCTGAGTTCCGTTCTGGACGATGACCAGAAAATTTCTCCTTCAGGGAAGAAATCTTATCCTATGATAAAAGCTTCCGATTTCTTCAGATCGATAAAGATCGTTCTGGGAAATCTCTGTGAAACCGAAGCAGATGTCATCGTCAATACCACTGACTCTTCCTACTCCGGAAGCGGCGGCATAGACCGGGCTGTGCATAAGGCAGCCGGGGAAGAACTGGGCTTTTATCTGAAAAAGATCCTGAAAGAAAAAGGACCGGCAGAGGTGGGAAAACCTGTCATAAGTCCTGCTTTTTCCATGGAGAAGGCAGGAAAGATCATTCATCTGAGGGGACCTGTCTGGGAAAACGGATTTAAGGGAGAGGAGGCCGCTCTTGCCCGATGCTATCGGAAATCCCTGTATCTAGTCCAGGAGGAAAAACTCGGATCTGTCGCTTTTCCATGCATAAGCACCGGGGCTAACCGTTTTCCGGAAAGAAGGGCAGCCGAGATCGCTCTCCATACGGTCTATAACAGAATATGCAGAAAAAGTCAGCAGGAGGAGCCGGATACGGTGATATTTGTGTGCTCTTCCGAAAAATCGTTCAGTCTTTACCGTAGAGTTCTGAAACGGATGATCCTGGATCAGGCCGTCAGGACATACTCTCCGGAATCTGAACCTTCGGATTATGATTATAACCTTATCCTGCTGTTGACAGAACTGGAGTGGGGAGGTCCCGGGGATTACGGGAAATATACTAAAAACTTTAAGAATGATCAGGAACATGGAGACCCGAAAGTGGAAGGAATCTATGCTTGTTCCCGTAACCTGGACAGGTGGGATTATAATACCTGTCTGGCTTATATCATTTACCTGCAGAGACAAGGTTACTGGAGCGGAGGCGAATGGCTTCCACTCTATGAACAGGTGAGTAACGGTGTTGTCCGGGAGGTATTACTGAGGATGAAGAGGCTGACCGTTTGATCTTCATCCTGGGGTAATGCAATTTAGACAGAGAGGGACAATTTATGGAAAGTACTTATGCTTTTTTTTCCAAACTGATAGGTACTCTGTCAGTAATCTTGCTGGTATCTGCCTACGCAGGCAGCAGCCAGCACATGAAAAAATATTTTGACAAGGAAAAAGACTGGAAATTCCTGTTATTCACCGGTATCTTCGGGGGCTTTTTCGGTATATACGGCAATATCTCGGGCATTGATCTGGATGGAGCCGTGATTTCCGTGCGGGATATCGGTCCCATGCTGGCCGGCATTATCGGAGGTCCTGTGAGCGGAGTGCTGGCCGGAATGATCGCCGGTCTGCACCGCCTCAGCATGGGTGGGATTACGGCTGTGGCATGTGTTGTGGCAACCACTCTGATCGGTTTGATCTGCGGTATCATTTCCAGATATGTTCCCTACGTTCTGAAGAAACCGGGTATCGTCTTTCTGATCGGCCTGGCCATGGAGACCATGCACCTTTGTATTGTGCTGATCATGGTCAGACCCTTCTCCGTGGCTTTCGGGATC
>CACZOS010000364.1 GCA_902782815.1 uncultured Lachnospiraceae bacterium
AGACCACAGCTTTGGGCTTTATCGCAGGCTTTACCGGTCACGCCCTCGCTGAGGGAGTGGCTTCCATGGGGATCAAGGCGGATTTCATCCAGCTGCCCGAGGGAAATACCAGGATCAATGTAAAGGTAAAGCACGGGGATGAGACAGAGATCAACGGACAGGGTCCGGTGATCACGCCGGAGGCTCTGGAGGCACTCTTTGCCAAGCTGGATGAGCTGAATGAGGAGGATATCCTTATCCTTGCCGGCTCTATTCCCAACACTCTTCCGGAGGATGTCTATGAGAGGATCCTTGCCAGACTGGAAGGAAAGGGGATCCGCGTTGTGGTGGATGCCACCAAGGATCTTCTGTTAAATGTACTGAAATACCACCCCTTCCTGATCAAACCCAACAATCATGAATTGGGAGAGATGTTCGGCAAGGTACTGAAGGGGGACGATGAGATCGCATATTATGCGAAGGAGCTTCAGAAGAAGGGAGCCAGAAATGTGCTGATCTCCATGGCCGGTGACGGAGCCATGCTGGTATCCGAGGACGGCCAGACCGTGAGGATCGGAACCCCCAAGGGCAAAGTGATCAACTCAGTCGGCGCCGGGGATTCCATGGTGGCCGGTTTTGTAGCCGGTTATCTGGAGAGCGGTGATTTCCGTCGTGCCCTGATCACCGGTACTGCCGCAGGCAGCGCCACCGCATTTTCCGAGGGACTTGCCTCACCGGAGATGTATGCCCGGACCCTGGCCCAGGCCGAGACCCTGATCCAATAAGAGAGGGGACTGCTGTTCTGCTTTAATCAGAATGATATCCGGGGCGATTGTCCCGGTATGATTAAATGAAGTCCCGGACTTTGTCCCGGGCGAAAGAGAGAAAGGAGAAACACATTGAGAATCGTAGATTTATTGAAAAAAGATGCGGTTATCCTGAATGCGGATGTTTCCACCAAGGAAGAGATGCTTGACGCGCTCGTCGGCCTCCATGCCAAGGTGGGCAATGTCAAAGATGCCGCAGCATTTAAGGAAGGCATCCTGAAAAGAGAATCCGAAGGACCCACAGCCATCGGAGAAGGTATCTGCATCCCCCACTCCAAGAATGCGGCAGTGGTAAATCCGGGTATTGCCTCCCTCACCGTACCTTCCGGCGTGGATTGCGACGCCCTGGACGGCGAACCTTCCAACCTTTTCTTCATGATCGCTGCTCCGGATACCGGATCCGACGTTCATCTTGAAGCACTGGCAAGACTGTCCACCGTTCTGATGGACGGAGATTTCCGTCAGAAACTTCTGAATGCCAAGACACCGGAAGAGTATCTGCAGATCATCGACGAGAAAGAAACAGAAAAATACGGTCCGGAAGAAGTTAAGGAAGCTCCTGCAGCAGCACCTGCCGCAGCACCGGCTGCAGCAGGTTACCGGGTTCTGGCAGTTACCGCCTGCCCCACAGGTATCGCTCATACCTACATGGCTGCTGAGGCCCTGGAAGAGAAGGGCAAAGAGCTGGGTATCGCCCTGAAGGCAGAGACCAACGGTTCCGGCGGAGCCAAGAATATCCTGACCAAAGAAGAAATCGCTGCCTGTGAAGGAATCATCATCGCTGCGGACAAGAACGTGGAGATGGCCCGTTTCGACGGCAAGCCGGTCATCAAGACCAAGGTTCAGGATGGTATCCACAAACCTCAGGAACTGATCGAGAAGATCGTAAACGGCGAGGCACCTGTATATCACCATACCGGTGATGTGGCTTCTGAAGAGGAAGAAAATGAATCCTTCGGCCACCAGATCTACAAACACCTGATGAATGGTGTTTCCCACATGCTGCCCTTCGTTATCGGCGGTGGTATCCTGATCGCCCTGGCATTCCTTTTTGATGATTATGCGATCAACCCTGCCAACTTTGGTAAGAATACTCCTCTTGCAGCCATCTTAAAGACTGCCGGTGAGTATGCCTTCAACTTCATGCTGCCCATCCTTGCAGGCTATATCGCCATGAGTATTGCTGACCGGCCAGGTCTTATGCCCGGTTTCGTCGGTGGATGGATCGCAGCTCAGGGTACATCCTACGCCAGCATCATCGCAGCCGTTAAGGGCGGTGAAGCTGCAGCGGTTTCCGGCGGTTTCATCGGCGCACTTTTCGCCGGTTTCATCGCAGGTTATCTGGTACTCTTCTTAAAGAAGATCACCGAGGGTATGCCCGCATCCATGGATGGTCTGCGGCCTATGCTGATCTATCCTGTAGGCGGTCTTGCACTGATTGCTGCAGTGATGTTCGCCATCAACCCTGTTTTTGCATGGCTCAATACCCTTCTGGCCAATGCCCTGGGATCCCTGGGCGGAGCCAACGCCATCCTTCTTGGCGCAGTTGTAGGCGGTATGATGTCCATCGATATGGGTGGCCCCTTCAACAAGGCATCCTACGTATTCGGTACCGCAGCCCTTGCCACAGCCACAGAGGCAAGTCCTCAGGGCTTCATGATCATGGCAGCGGTTATGGCCGGTGGTATGGTACCTCCGATCGCCATCGCGATCTCTTCCTACCTGTTCAAGACTAAATTTACGGACAATGACCGTAAGACAGCTCCGGTTAATGCCATCATGGGTCTCTGCTTCATCTCCGAGGCAGCTATTCCCTATGCGGCAGGAGATCCGGGACATGTTATCCCCTCCTGTGTGGTAGGTTCCGCAGTAGCCGGCGCTTTATCCATGGCCTTCGGATGTACTCTTCGTGCACCCCACGGTGGAATCTTTGTAATCCCCACCATCGGCAATCCGGCCATGTACCTCTTAGCCCTTCTGATCGGTTCCCTGGTTGGAGCAGCCCTTCTGGGTGTTCTGAGGAAACCGGTTGAGAAATAATAAGCGGTTATAAGTTAACCCTCATCCCGGAAATCACTTAAGTGGTTTCCGGGTTTTTTTATGGAAAACGGCTGAAAAAATATTTTCCCCATTTGTGATAGGATGTAGCCAGTCAAAAGAAATCAAGCCGGGATCACCGGGCAGGAGGGAATAAAGATGAAGAGAAGAATATTCACAGCCATGCTTGCAGTAATTATTGGATTTTGCAGCTTGCCGGAGACGGCTTATGCTCTTGATTTTTTTAAGCTGCCCGGAGGTCTGCCGGACAAGGTGGAGAAGGGAGATATCATTTCTTTCGGAACCTATGAGCAGGATAATTTCCTTTTTCTCAGATCGGAGAAGATCGAATGGCAGGTATTGACCGTGAAGAAGGGGAAAGCACTCTGCATCAGCAGATATGCCCTGGACAGACAAAGATTCCATGATCATGATGAAGATGTCACCTGGGAGACCAGTGAACTGCGGAGATGGCTTAATAATTCCTTCTATAATACCGCCTTTTCGGAAACGGAGAAAGAAAAGATCGCAACCACCACCGTCCTGGCCCAGGATAACGAGGATTTCCATATGGATGCGGGAAAAGAGACCCGGGATAAGGTATTTCTTTTAAGTCTGACGGAGATAGAAAAGTATTTTTCCTCCAGAGAAGAGCTTCGCTGTCTGCCCACCGAATTTGACCGGGATATGAATGACAGGATGGCGGATGAAAACGGAACAGCCTGGTGGACCCGTACTCCCGGACATGATCAGAAGACTGCGGCGGTGGTTCTTTCCGATGGTTTTGTCTGGTCCTACGGTGATGGCACCATGGAGACGGTCTACCATGTAAGGCCGGCTGTCTGGATCCGGGTGGGGAAGAATTCTCCCGATACCCCCGATGAGGGAGAACCGGAGAAGGAGGCCGGAACGGCTGCTTCCCAGGCTCCGGAGGCAGAGAGTAC
>CACZOS010000365.1 GCA_902782815.1 uncultured Lachnospiraceae bacterium
ATCATCGTGAAGGAGGAAGACTGTGGAACCGTCTTAGATAATCTGGTATACAGTTGGTCATTTCCTGCGGGATCAGATTCTAAGATAGGATATGCCCGGATCTGTGCATTCTATGATCTTGCATCTTTTCCCTGTTATGGGAAGCTTTCTAAAGCGGTCGGTTATGCATTCGGATATACGGGAGACAGGGATGGCTGGCCGATACCGAATCAGGCGTATGCCTTCGGAAGCGAATCCTACCTGCTTCCTGTACAGGCATGGACCAGAACATATGCAACCATCCAACCGGCAGGATTTACCTATCTTGGCAAGATGAATCATGAGGTGAAAAATGACAAATTCGGGGGCATGTGCTTCGGACTTGCCGCTTCTTCTGCGGCGAATTATCTAAAACAAATCAACCTTAATACAATGTTTCCTTTTAATTCAGGAATCGGCCTTGTAGGATATGGATATGAATCCCTTATCCAAACATCGGATGGTAAAGAGGCCTATAGCCTGAGGGGGAATGATGAGGCGGTGGAACTCCTTGAGAGGCTTATGGTTTCACAGGCGTCAATGGAGCTTCAGAAAGCGAGATTGAACTGGACCGGTCAAGATGTCCTGGACTATATCAATGACCCATCAAAGAAGAACCCTATTCTCATAACCATGGAAACAACCGGTGGAGACGGCCATGCAGTGGTGTTGGATCCGACAAAGGAACCTGTGATGGTAGATGATACACACTGGAAGATTGGGGTCTATGATCCGAATCAGCCGATTGTCTCCTCTCCGCTGTCGAATCCGACAGTCGATTACTCCTTTAGAGTGGAATTAACCATATCTACAAGTAAACTGATCCCGGACTGGAAATATAGAGGGGGAACAGGGGACACGGTTTTGGCCGGACCGGAACGTATCCTGACACATAAGTATCTGAATTATTATGACCTTAGTAAATTAAGTAAGAGCTTCTATACAGAACCGCTGTATATATTGTCTGTCTTTCCGACTGCATTTTTCGGAAGCAACATAACTGACATCTCATTTTCAGACAATGGAAATAAGGCTCTCGAAATACAGGGAGGAGAGATAAAGGAGATGTCAGGGTGTGATTATACGGCAATCGTTGGTGATGCAGCAGCGGCGACGGTACGTATGCTCCCCTTTACCAGTGATAACATCAGTTATACCGCCTCCTCCGGACCCGTTCTTCTCATGAGCAACGATGGGCAGGATGCATTTTATGTCCGTCATGACGGAAAAGCCAAGGTGGACTATGAGGATGAAAAAGAAGCATTGACCATAGTCGCAAAAGAAGATACACCGGTAACGATTTCGATGCTGCTGGACGGTAAACTGAATAAAAAATCAGAACTTACATTTGACCTTCCGGCAGACGATCAGGTTACAGTCTATCCAACAGCAGATGGAGACACAGCGATAGATGCTTCAAAAGCGATAAAGGCAAATATATCCTATCTGGAAGATGATAAAGTGATTGCATCAGCTGATATTACACTTTCCGACGATCAGACGACCTTAATCCGGACCGGAGAAGGATCTGTGACCGGCATAACAGTGGAAAGAGGAACCGTGACAAATAAAAGCAAAACCTCTAACACCTCTGATAAGACAGACGGTGGCTCCCCGGCAACCATACTGAAAGCCGACATAGCAGTCGGAACAGTCTTCACTGTTTCAAACGCGAAATATAAGATACTGCAGGATGGAAAAACCGTCGGATGGGCTGGCCCCATAAAAAAGAACATAAAAAGTATAACTATACCGTCAAAGGTCAGCATAAAAGGAAAAGCATACGATGTGACCCGGATTGAAGCTGGATCCGGACAGAATCTAAAGAAGCTTAAACAAGTGACAATAGGTAAGAATATACAAGTAATCGGGAAAAACGCCTTCTATCGATGCAGCAAACTTAAAAAAATCACTTTCAAAGGGAAAAGAGTAAAATCCATTGGGAAAAAGGCATTCAAAGGAATCGCCAAAAGAGCGACATTTAAATTCCCCAAGAATAAAAAGATAAAGAAAAAATATAATAATATGATAAAGAAGGCAAAATAATTGTACCCCTTAACAAATAAAAGAGAAGGAGAGAATGCCATGAAGAAGAAAAGATTTTTATCTATATTAATTGTGATGACATTAATCTTAACTTGTTTTCCTGGAGAGTTGGGGAAGAAGGCAGGAATGGTTGAGGAGGTGAAGGCGGAAGAAGTAACTCTGCAGAATCCTATGATTGAATCAGATGAATCTATGAATGCTGGGCAGAAGGTTACCTATGATTGTGTATGGTTTGGATCTTATCCTCAGACTGAGATTGTAGATAAACCTGAAACATCTGGAGTGTATGGAAAAAAATGGGCAAATGAAGAATACTATGA
>CACZOS010000366.1 GCA_902782815.1 uncultured Lachnospiraceae bacterium
CAGCAACGCTCCTCTGGCTGATGGTGTTTCCCCGCGTCAGGGTCATGACGTTAAGGGCCCGACAGCTGCAGGTAACTCCGT
Organism: uncultured Lachnospiraceae bacterium; assembly: GCA_902782815.1. GTDB lineage: Bacteria > Bacillota > Clostridia > Lachnospirales > Lachnospiraceae > Anaerobutyricum. Next base: position 82 of record CACZOS010000366.1, read on the forward strand.
AGCTAAACTGGATCAGCTGAATGTATCCAACGGTACACTTTACAATCAGAAGTTCTTACCTTCCGCAGTAGCAGGAGATCAGGGTCTGATGAACTTCGCAGCTGTTGTACGTAACTACTTCGATAAGAAGGGTATGCATGTACAGTTCAACGTAATCGATAAAGAGACACTTCTTGATGCTCAGGCTCATCCGGAAAACTACAAAGACCTGGTAGTTCGTGTAGCAGGTTACTCCGCTCACTGGAACGTACTGGCCAAAGAGGTACAGGATGACATCATCGCTCGTACAGAGCAGTCCTTCTGATCTGACAGGAACTGACCGCTGATCTTTCAGCGTATAAGCTGCCCGGTTCTCGGGCCGGGCAGCTTAGATTAATAGATTTCTGAACAGATTTTCCGGTATAGCTGTGAATCAAAGGAGGAAGTTATCATGTGCTTTACATACAGGGATGCTGCCGAGTATAAAAAAGACTTAGAGCAGATTTTACCCAAATTAGAGATTTCCTCTGCAAGTTTCACCTATGAAGAACGGGAACCTGATCTTCAAAAAGAAGGCCTGGTATTTAATTTACAGAGATTCTCCGTAAATGACGGACCGGGCGTCAGGACCATCGTTTTTCTGAACGGGTGTCCTTTACGATGCAAATGGTGCTGTAATCCGGAGTCACAGAAAATGAAGCCTGTGATCATGTGGAAGCAGCAGAATTGTGTCGGTTGCGGAAACTGTTCCGTGGTATGTCCCACCGGGGCCTGCAAGATCCGTGATGAAGGCAGGATCGATCATACAAAGTGTGTTGTATGCGGCAAGTGTGTGGACGTATGTTATCACCAGGCGCTGGAGATGACCGGCAAGGTGATGACGGTGGAAGAAGTCCTGAAGGAACTCTATCAGGACCGTGTTGTATACAGAAGATCCGGCGGCGGTATCACTATCTCCGGCGGGGAGGCACTGATGCAGCATGAATTCCTGGAGGAACTGCTCCGGGGATGCAAATCCATGGGATGGACCACAGCGATCGAGACAACCGGATATGCACCGAAAGAAGTATTGGATAAGATCATTCCATTGCTTGACACAGTCATGATGGATATTAAACATATCGATCCCGAGGTTCATAAAGCATGGACCGGCGTGTCAAACGAGAGGATATTGGAGAACGCTTTATACATCTCATCCATCGCCAATGAGCTGATCATCCGTGTTCCGGTAATTCCGGGATTCAATGCGGATGAAGATACCATCCGCGGTATTGCCAAGTTCTGTACTTATCTGGAGAAGGATCATTTTGTGGGAATTCACCTTCTTCCCTACCATGATTTCGGAACCAACAAGTACGATATGCTGGGCAAGGATTATGAGATGCTCGGAACGGAGCGTCCGGATGAGGATTATATGAAGTATCTGAAATCCATAGTGGAGGCGGAAGGGCTGTATTGTCAGATCGGAGGTTGATCCTATGAGTGATTATATCTTATATACCTCCGAATCCGTGACAGAAGGTCATCCGGATAAATTATGTGATATTATTTCCGATACCCTTCTTGATGCATATTTCGCAGAAGATAAAAATTCACATGTTGCTATGGAAACCATGGCATCGAAAGGGATGGTATTTCTTTCGGGAGAAGTTACTTCTTCCGCGAGTTTCAATATCATTGATAAAGTCAGAGAAGCAATTCTCGAAGTAGGTTATGATTGTGAGGAAAAGGGCCTGGACGGGAATACATGTATTATTCTCCCAAATGTTTCCGTACAGTCTCCGGATATCGCTCAGGGAGTTGACCGCTCCGGTGGTGTGGTCGGCGCAGGCGATCAGGGAATGATGTACGGCTATGCCTGTGATGAAACAGAAGAGTACATGCCTTTGTCCGTGATCCTGGCTCACAAATTATGTAAAAAACTTACGGAAGTAAGAAAAAACGGAACCCTTTCCTATCTTTACCCGGATGGAAAGGCACAGGTTACTGTAGCCTACGACGATGAAGACAGGATCGTCGGAATTACAGCGGTGGTTGTGTCCGCACAACACAGTGATTCTGTCTCTATGGATCGGCTCAGGGAAGACATCCGGAGGGAGGTTATCGACACCGTAATACCGGCAGAGATGATGCTTCCGGAGTGTAAGATCTTCATCAATCCCACAGGACGCTTTGTGGTAGGAGGACCTGAGGGAGATACCGGTCTGACAGGCAGAAAGATCATAGTTGACACATATGGCGGAATCGCCAGACATGGCGGAGGGGCTTTCTCCGGAAAGGATCCCACCAAGGTCGACCGGTCTGCCGCCTACATGGCCAGATACGCAGCCAAAAACATTGTCGCTGCAGGCTTATGCAGGAAATGTGAAGTTAACCTGGCTTATGCCATAGGCGTTCCGGATCCCGTGTCCGTCAGGGTGGACACATTCGGTACAGAGGAACTGCCTTTATCGATCATACGCAAAGCTGTCAATGAAACGTTTGACTTCAGCGTAGCCGGTATTATAAGAAATCTCTCTCTCCTTAATGTTTCTTACAAACCGGTTGCCGCCTATGGTCATTTCGGAAGACTTGATCTGGATCTTCCCTGGGAGCGGATCAATGCGGTGCAGACCCTTCAGGAACGCGCCGTAAGTCATATGACAGTGGAGATTATGAAGCAGGCAAAGGCAAAGAAAGGATCAAATGTTGATCTGGACTCCCTGCTGGATGCCTGACCAACAAATCAGTAGTATTCAGGAATTTGTTTTGGTAACGGTCTCAACATTACTCTCAATCTCAAGTTAAACAAAAACAAAAACCTGATCCATGAAAAGGCTGTCCCTTTGGGGCAGCCTTTTTTAAAACAGAGATTATTTATTGACTAAAAAAGGTCTGCCCCGAAGTGAGGAGCAGACCTTTTTGTATGATATGGTATGGAATTAAAAATTGCTTCAGGAGAGCCTTTCAAAGTCTGCTACCCCGTGTTTACATACCGGGCAGACAAAGTCGACCGGAAGGGAATCACCCTCATAAATATATCCGCATACTTTGCAGACAAAACCCGTTTTTTTCTGGGCTGCCGGCTTAGGCTTGACATTGGACTGATAGTAGTTGTAAGTCATGGATTCCTTGTTGGAGATCACACGTGCCTCATCAATGGAGCAGACGAACATGGTATGGGTACCCATGTCGATCTCCTGCTCAACCTTCAGCGACATGAAGGCATTGATATACTTCTTCAGGTAGGGCAGACCGTTTCCTGAGAGAAGGGTGTCAAACATGACAAATTTGTCCACGTCCCGCCCGCTCTGGAAACCGAAATTCTGGAAGACGGAGAAGGGCGCTTCCACGGACAGACAGTTCACGTTCAGCTTGCCGGAATTCTTCACCAGGTCATGGGTGAAATTCTGTTTATTCATGGTCACTGCCACCCGGTTTGGTGTATTGGTGACCTGGGTAACAGCGTTGACGATACAACCGCTTTTGCTGTTTCCGTCATCTGCCGTAACCACATAGAGGCCGTAGCCGATCTTGAACAGCGCGGCGAGATTATTCTTGTCCGCGGTCTCGTCACACTGCTGGAGGTAATCCATGCACATCTCCTCAGCCAGCGCATCCAGAGTATTCAGACTGTCCTCGTTGAGAGCGGAACGGATCGTCACGGTATTGCGGGCAAAATTCAGTTTGGGACAGGCTGCCAGCATATCTTTCATCAGAGAGGCTGCTCTCGGAGCCCAGGATCCGTTTTCAATGAATCCCACCATACGGTTCTGGAATTTATGTTCCACCAGCCGGTGGATGAAATCGTGCATGAAGGGATACATATTGGAATTGTATGTGGTGGTGGCAAGGATCAGCCTGCTGTAGCGGAAAGCGTCGCTGACTGCAGCGGACATATCATCCCGGGCCAGGTCATATACCACAACCTTGGGAGCCTTGTTGGCCGCCAGTTTGTCCGCCAGCATCATGACGGCTTCCCTGGTGTGTCCGTAGACGGAAGTATAGGCGATGACAATTCCCTCTTCTTCCGGAGTGTAGGATGACCATTTATCATATAAAGAGATATAGTATTCCAGATCATGATCCAGAACCGGTCCATGGGTAGGACAGATCTTGGCAATATCCAGTTTCAGATCCATGGCTTTCTTCAGCAGGGCCTGTACCTGGGGACCGTATTGTCCTACGATGCCGATATAGTATCTTCTGGCCTCATCAGCCCACTCCTCCGGGCTGTCGTTGGCTCCGAATTTTCCGAAACCGTCAGCTGAGAAAAGTACTTTATCATAGGTATCATAGGTGACGATGACTTCCGGCCAATGTACCATTGGTGCTTCCACAAAGGCCAGGGTGTGTTTTCCCAGACAAAGGGTATCTCCCTCTTTTACCACAATCTGGCGGTCCGGGAAATCCGTTCCGAAGAATTGTTTCATCATCTGGAATGCCTTGGCTGTGGACACAATCTTTGTGGTTTTGAATATCTCCATGAAATCGGCAATATTTGCTGAATGATCCGGCTCCATATGCTGGATGATCAGATAATCAGGAACCTGTTTATCCACAGCACGGATAATGTTAAGCAGCCATTCCCCTCCGAAGTTTGCGTCCACCGTATCCATGATGGCGATTTTGTCATCCATGATCACATAGGAATTATAGGCCATTCCGTTGGGAACGGGATATTGTCCCTCAAAGAGATCAACCTGATGATCATTTACGCCGACGTACTGAATGTCATTTGAAATGTACATCTAGATTACTCCTTTCTCTCCTCTTAAACAATGAGGCCAGCGTGGGTTCTGACCTTTCTGATACGCTATAGTTATTATAAATCCTGATATAGTTTTCCTCAATTATATTTTACCAAAATCAGGACAAAAGTATTATCAATATTGTGTACAGATACTGGGAGGAAAAGGGAAAAAAACGGCCATTACAGGCAAAAATGGTAATAAAACAACCTGTTTTTAAGAAAAGAGAGAAAAATACCAAAATGATCAAAATGGTAAATAATTGACATATTTAAATTTTTAACTGTTCAAAAAACAACAAATAATCATAGATTACCCGTACAAATAAATCACATGTATTGAAGAAATTACACAAAAAAATAATTTATATTCTGTATAATAAGTGATATAATTTACTTGTAAAAAAACAATACGGGTAAAATATTGTTTAGACATATCTGTTTATTTTCACGCAAAATCTCCGAAAATAGAAAAAAATAGCAGAACAGGTGGTAATAATTACATGAAACATGAAAATATCCGGAATAAAGAGATCAATTTACTTGGATTATTCGGCAGAGAGAAGCTGGAACAACTGGAAAAAAAGCTGGGAGAAGCTACCGATTTTTCCGTTTCCATCATTGATTACCGGGGTGGGGAAGTTGTACCAGCCTATCATCAGAATGCCTATGAAGATTTCCTGAGACATCATGGAGAAGAACCGTCCTGCCAGATGTCTGCTGCTTTTTCTGCCGCCAAGGCGGCCATCACAAATCTGCCCTACATTTATCTATGCCAGTGCGGGCTGGTCAAAGCAGCCATCCCAATGGTGGTGAATGAACAGTATATCGGCGCGATCATCTGCGGATATATCCGATGTGATGATGTGGAGGAGAAGGACCCGGCAACGCAGAACCAGATTGTCCAGAAGGACTTCCCCCTGCAGGATGAAGCGGAAGAAGATGGTTATCTTGAAAATATGCCATCCTTTTCAGCCCAAAAAATCCAGGATGTGGCGGGGCTTGCCTTTTATCTGGTCCGGGAGATGTGTTCCAGGGAAGAATACTCCATAAGGCTGAGCAAAGAGGAACATAACCATGTCCACCTCCAGGAGATGAGGAAAAAGAACGCGGAGCTTAACGAGATCATCAGGAATCTGGAGATGGATTCCATGAAGAAGAATCTCTATCCCCAGGCTCTGATCAACATCCTGATCACCGTCTCGAATCTGTCCATTATCGAAGAAGCTCCCATGACCAGGAATGTGGTTGAGGCTTTCTCTTCGGTACTGCGTTACTATATCGGACATGGAGGTGAAAATGTCTCCATGAACAAAGAAATCGTTCAGATTGAAAAATATCTGAATACCCTTAAGGTCCAGTACGAGAACCGTTTTGATCTTACCGTCAGCAGGGAAGGCATCAGAAAAGAACAGAAGATTCCCAAAATGGTCCTTTTTTTGCTGGTGGAATATATGATCAATACTACAGTGCAGCGGTCCGGCTACCAGGGACACTTTTCCCTGGATGTCAGATATATCTCCGGACGCTGTGTAGCCACCATACGATATGACTGTGAACATGCTGACCGTATGGCAGCGGATACCTTGACGGATCTTCTGGAAGACAAGGAATTCATCGATCAGGTTCCTTATATTGAACGCCGCCTGAAACATGAATATGGAGATGATTATAAATTATCCATTGAACCGGAACTTATCCGGCTGGATATTCCCAAAGCTTTTTCAGCTGACTAGAGCAGGAGGTTACTATGGTAAAAGTTTTGTTGATCGAACAGGAAGCTTTATATCAGAAAGCATTTTCCAAGATGATCGAACAGGCAGATAACTGCCAGCTTGTGGGGGTGGCCGAGTCCGAGAAGGATGCCATGCGCATGGTGAGTCAGTTTCGTCCTCAGATCGTTTTCTCCGAGGTTATTCTGGGGAGGGAGAACGGGATAGAGATATGCCGGAAATTGCAGGACAGTTTTCCCGGTATTTCCACTTTTGCCCTGTCCAACTTCAGGAATGCCGAGATGATCGATATGGCGATGAAAGCCGGCCTGAAAAACTATCTGCTGAAACCGGTTTCCGATGCTGTGATCAGCCAGATTTGCGAGGGAGATCATTTTGAGATGCCGGAGGAAAACGTTTATCTGAAGAATATCATACTTTCCCTGGAAGAGAGGGATTACCGGCAATCCTATGAAAAGGTGAAAGAATACGTGGTCCATATGTTCTCTGAGACAGATGCCGCCATAAGACGGGAGACTTTGAAAAGGGTTATCTCTGTGCTGTTAAACCAGATTCCGGGTATCGACAGTTCCCAGCAGAAATATTATCTGCAGAAGTACAGACTGACTTCTAAGATTCTTTCCAGCAATGTTCTCACCTGCTGCTGGATCATGGATATCATCACGGAGGTATACCGCCAACTCTGTGTAATGAAGTATTCCCATATGAACAAAGTTCTCCACTATATAGAAGAGAATATCAATGAGGATATTTCCCTGGTTGTCCTGTCCGCTCAGGCGGGGGTGAGCAGCGGATATCTGAGCAGGATATTCAAGAAATATTACCGGATCAGTGTGGTGGATTACATTCATCTGCGAAAACTGATGGTTGCAAAGAAATATATGGTTTCGAGTGAGATGAATATCTCGGATATCTCTTTCCTTCTTGGTTATTCTGAACCGGGATATTTCTGCAAGATATTTAAAAAGTATGAAAAGATGACCCCGTCCGCCTTCTGCCATAGCTTTATCGCTTAAGGCAGGATAGAAGGATCATAAGAAAAATGCCGTTCACAGCCTGGGTATCTGTAATCAGACACCGGCCATGAACGGCTTTTTATTGCTCATATTTCATGGGTCAGTTCCATGGATTGGAGTTTTTCAATTCAGGGTCCTCTATCCGTTTCAGTATCTCCGGACCGTGATCCAGCAGGAAATCACTGGCCGAGGAGGTGAGCCCTCTGCTTTTCAGCACACCGATCAGTTTCTTGCAGAGCTGCTCGATCTCAAAGATCACATGGTTGGAATCTTCTTTGTAATCCAGAAGAGTGATCTTCTCCATGGCCTGATGGGTGGCGATCCCCATCAGGGGCAGCTTCTTCAGTCCTTCATGTTCCCACTTATAATAGGGCTTATATACCCGGTTGAGCAGGTAGATGATGGAAGAGAACTGTTCGATAAACTGGTCCAGCGCATGGTGGGCGGCAACATACTGATTCCTCCGGAGGGATCTGGGGAAGTTGTACTGCCCGCTCTGGGCTGCCTGCATACAGCAGGCCGCGATCTTTTTCAACTGAACATCCCTGGGATAGTGCTTCAATAATCCTTCACGGATCTCGGTGAATTTGCCCAGATTATCCATGAATACCTTCCCGTTTGTGGCTGTGGAGAGAGGATAATCCATCATCTGCAGCCAGACTTTGTTGGAGGTGGGAACCTCATGGATGGAAAGGAATTTGTCATAGAAATCTTCAATGGTAAACAGACCGATTCTGCCCCCTCCATAAGCAGATTCATTTCTGGATCCGAAACAGGCGTAAGCGGTGGGGAGTTTATTAACTTCCGCACGGAGCTTCTTACCGTAGACCGGAACGTCTTCCGCCGGAACGTAAATCTGGAAAGAAGGACCGAAATCGTGGTCTCTGGAGATCATATCATCATAACCGTAGCACTCAGATCCTTCACCCACCAGTCCGGCTGCCATTCTGGGAAGATACTCAGGAAGCTCGCGCTTAAGCATGGGATAGCAGACGTCGAAGAAATATGCCTCGGCGATCTCCAGACCCTTGCTCTGTTCCGTGATGTGAAAACTGCCGGGCTTGGCATCCAGACCGGAACTTTCTGTCCGGATATGTTCCTCAGGAACTGCTTTAACGGTTTCCGCGGCGGTTTTCTCTTCGGTATCTGAACCGGCTTCCGTTTCCTGGCCTAACGCCGCACAGGCCCTCTCATAGTTCTCCATGCTGTGGATATAGCTTTCACTCTGGGTCCCCATTTTCTCTTTACTGATTTTGACTCCTACCTCAAAGCATTCTTTTGCTTCCTGATAACGCTTCTCCTCATAGTAAAAGGTTCCCAGGTTGTTGATGGCAGCCGCATAAAAAACGGGAGCCCTCTCAATATATTTTTTGAAGATCTCTATGGCGGTCTTTAAAATCTCAACAGCCTTGTCCCTCTGATTCAGATGCCGGTATGGCTCCACGAGATTATTGAGGGTGACCCCGTAGAGG
>CACZOS010000367.1 GCA_902782815.1 uncultured Lachnospiraceae bacterium
GAAGATGCATGAGAGCATCCTTCACACTGTTCAGGAGAACATCCCTCCTGTAATTCCTTTTCATCTGTCATAAGTGCTGCTCCTTCAATTAATTAATTATTTTGCTAATTTTAACATTATTTCATTGCTCCGCGCAATAAATTTGCCCATTTCTTCCGGGGTCAGAGGTTCGTTGCCCAGTTTGGCCAGATCATAGAGCTGTTCCAGGAAAAGGTCGGTTTCCTGCTCATCTCCCTCATGGTCCATCACAAACCGGACCAGTTCGTTCTGAGCGTTCAGGACCAGTGTGCCCGGCTGCTTGAACTGTCCCATGTCTCTTCCCATGCCCATCTGCAGCATCATCTCTTCCATCCGCTTGGATTCCTCCGATACGGTAAGCATAGAGGCTGTGGATTTGTTCTTCAGGTTCTGGATCTTTACTTCAATCTTATCATTGCCTGTCAGAGTTCTTAACCGGTCACGAAGTTTCTCCGCCTTCTCATCCAGTTCTTTCTGATCTTTTTTAGAGGTTCTCTTCCGGAACGCCTTACTGAGATCCGTATCGATCCTCATAAATTTCAAGCCTTCGTTTCTGGCTTCCAGCTGGGAAATAAAGGAGGAATCGATCACATGCTCCAAATACACCGCATCCATTTTCGCTTCCCTGAACATGTTGATATACTGTCCCTGCAAATTCCTGTCAGACACATAAAAAATCGTCTTCGGCTCCTTTGTTTCCTCTTTCTCCTCAGGCTTTTCTTCTGCGCCTTCTGCAGATTCCGTTTTCTCTTCTTCCTCTTCTTCCGGTTCTCCGACATATTCCTTGTAGGTCAGGTACTTGTCATTCAGATCCTTAAAGAGGATATAATCACTCATCTTTTCGCAGAATTTCGCATCCTTCAGGCAGCCGTACTTAATGAAGGGATTAATGTCATCCCAGTATTTCTCGTAGTTCTCCCGGTCTGTTTTGCACATACCTGACAGTTTGTCTGCCACTTTTTTGGAAATATAATCACTGATCTTTGTAACAAACCCGTCATTCTGCAGCGCACTCCTGGATACGTTCAGAGGCAGGTCCGGACAGTCGATCACACCTTTCAGCAGCATCAGGAATTCCGGTATTACTTCCTTGATATTATCCGCAATAAAGACCTGATTGTTATAGAGCTTGATCACGCCTTCCAGGGTATCGTACTGAGTATTCAGTTTCGGGAAATACAAGATGCCCTTGAGATTAAACGGATAATCCATGTTCAGATGGATCCAGAACAGTGGCTCTTTGTAATCATTGAAGACCCTGCGGTAAAACTCTTTATACTCCTCTTCCGTGCATTCATTCGGATGTTTGGTCCACAGCGGATGGGTATCATTCAGCGGCTTCGGCTCTTCAGGCTCCTTTGTTTCCCCGTCTGAAGAGTCTGGTTTCTGTTCTTTACCCACAGTATCGGTATTGACCAGATAGATCTCCTCCGGCATGAAGGAACAGTATTTCCCGATCACCTCTTTAACTCTGTATTCGTTGGAGAACTCGTAACTGTCCTCATTCAGATACAGCGTGATCTCTGTTCCGACGGTTTCCTTGTCAGAGTCTTTCATTTCAAATTCCGTACCGCCGTCACATTCCCAGTAAACTGCCTTTGCTCCTTCCCTGTAGGAAAGGGTCTCAATGGTCACTTTGTCTGCGACCATAAAAGCGGAATAAAAGCCAAGGCCGAAATGGCCGATGATCTGGTCCTCTGTTGCCTTGTCCTTGTACTGCTCCATAAAAGCAGATGCGCCGGAAAAAGCGATCTGGTTGATATATTCCTTTACTTCTTCCGCCGTCATTCCGATACCGTTATCAATGAATTTCAACGTCTTTTTCGTCGGATTGACGATTACCTGGATAGAGAATTCCTGATCCTCCGGGAACTGGTATTCTCCCATGATCTCCAGTTTTTTCAGTTTGGTGATCGCATCGCAGCCATTTGAGATCATTTCCCTGACAAAAATATCATGGTCAGAATAGAGCCATTTTTTAATGATCGGAAAAATATTCTCGCTGTTGATCGATAAACTGCCTTTTTCAATGCTCATTTCACATCACTCCTTCTATATGTATCCGGACGTTTGTCCTGATCGATTACGAAATAAATCCGGGGCAGTACCCCGTTATTACTTATTATATTTCATA
>CACZOS010000368.1 GCA_902782815.1 uncultured Lachnospiraceae bacterium
GGCCAACAAGACCATGCCCTCTGCCTATGAAGCCCTCAAGGACAGTGTGGATGTCTATATCTATCCCGGTCATGTCAATGCCATCGTGGGCACTTCTGTCTGCGAAAGCCTGGCAGAAAGAGGGGTGAGCGGAGTGATCACCGGATTTACCGCCGACGAGATCCTCTCGGCTTTTGCGGTGATCCTTGAAGAATTTCCCAAAGGAGAGCCCTTTTTCTTCAATGCCTATCCCAGAGTGGTCAGAGCTGAGGGCAGTCCGGCTGCCGTGAAACTGGTGAACCGATGGATGGAACAGTGTGATACGGAGTGGAGAGGGCTGGGTCAGATACCCCGTTCTGGTCTGAGACTGAAAGAGGAATTCTCTTTTTACGATGCGGAAAAAAGATTTTCTCTTCCGGAGTTCAGGGGAAAGGTCCATCCCGCCTGCCGCTGCGGTGAAGTCCTTCAGGGGAAATGTCTTCCCACAGATTGTAAGGTGTTCGGGACTGCCTGTACCCCCCTTCATCCCATCGGTGCCTGTATGGTGAGCGGAGAAGGGGCCTGCTCCGCTTATTATCAGTATGAGAAAAGATAAAGAACGGCTGCCATGCTGAAAAGTTCCGAAAAAGTGAGGATATATTTATGGATAAAACGGTAACCCTTGCCCATGGGGCAGGGGGAAAACAGACAAATGAGCTGATCAATCAGATATTTAAAAAGCATTTTGACAACCCTGACCTGACCGGTGATGACGCTGCAGTCCTGAAAGTCGATGCCGGCAGGCTGGCCTTCACCACAGACGGATTCATCGTTTCCCCCCAGGAATTTCCCGGAGGGAATATAGGAAAACTTTCCATCTGCGGAACAGTGAATGATCTGGCCTGCATGGGGGCAAAACCCCTCTATCTCTCCTGCGCTTTCGTCATCGAGGAGGGATTTCCCATGGACAGGCTGGACAGGATCGCGGCATCCATGAAGGAGACGGCGGATCAGGCCGGTGTCCGGATCGTGGCAGGAGACACCAAGGTTGCCGGGAAAGGACAGGTTGACGGTGTCTTCATCACCACCACGGGAATCGGCAGGGTGTCGGAAGGGGTAGATACCTCCGGCTCTCTTGCCCGGCCAGGGGATGTGATTCTGGTCAGCGGAGATGTGGGCCGCCATGGACTGACGGTTCTTTTGGCAAGGGAAGACCTGGGGATAGATGCCGACGTAACTTCTGACTGTGCTCCCCTCTGGGATTGTGTAGAGAAAATGATCTCGGTAACCAGGGACATCCATGTGATCCGGGATGCCACCCGGGGAGGGGTGGGCACTGTCCTTTATGAGATCGCCGAACAGAGCAATGTGGGCATCTGTATAGACCGGGAGAAGATTCCTGTCCAAGGGCAGGTGGAGGGAGTCTGCGGTATGCTGGGACTTGAACCCTTATATCTGGCCTGTGAAGGACGCCTGGTGATTTTTGCCCCTGAACAGGATGCGGAAAAGATCCTGGAGGCACTCCGGGAGATTCCGGCCTCAGCCTCGGCAGCTATCATCGGCAGGGTTACGGAGGATATGCCCGGTTCTGTGGTGGTGACCACGGAAATCGGCGCCAGGACTCTTCTTCCTCCGCCGGGAGGAGAACTGCTCCCAAGGATCTGCTGACCTTTTGCGGGAAGAGGCCGGATGAGAGCGAATAAACCTGCCGGTTGCCTTTAATCCCGCCAGTAGGAGATGAGCCATTATGGAGAAGACATCGGAAATGACGAGGATCGCCGTCTTATCGATCATCGTTGAGGATATGGAGAAAACAGAAGAACTTAATCATGTGATCCACGAATACGCCGGGTACGTGATCGGCCGGATGGGTATCCCCTACAGGCAGAAACAGCTGAATATCATCAGTCTTGTGGTGGATGCTCCTCAGGATGTGATCAGCAGTCTGTCCGGCCGGATCGGAAGGATAGTGGGTATCACGTCCAAGACAGCTTATGCAAAGATGTCCTGACCGGGAACCGGCCGGGAACAGCCATCAAAGGATTCAATCCGGATTGGAGGAGAAAAATGAAGATTTTAGTGACAGGCGGTGCAGGGTATATCGGAAGCCATACCTGCGTGGAGCTTCTTAACCAGGGACAGGAGGTCGTGGTGGTGGATAATCTCTACAATTCATGCCGCGAAGCCCTCACCCGTGTGGAACAGATCACAGGGAAAAAACTAAGATTCTATGAGGGGGATCTCCTGGATGCCCCCTTCCTGGACGGGGTGTTTGAAGCGGAAAAACCCCAGGCGGTCATTCATTTCGCAGGCTATAAGGCGGTGGGGGAATCCGTTGTAAAACCTCTGGAATACTATCATAACAACATTACCGGAACCCTGCTTCTGTGTGATGCCATGCGCAGGAACGGATGCAAAAAGATCGTATTCAGTTCCTCGGCGACGGTATACGGTGATCCCAGGGAGATTCCCATCACCGAAAACTGTCCCAAGGGTCATCCCACCAATCCCTACGGGCAGACCAAGAGCATGATCGAACAGATCTTAACCGATCTTTGTGTCAGCGACCCGGAGTGGAATGTCACCCTTCTCCGCTACTTTAATCCCATCGGTGCCCATCCCTCGGGACTGATCGGGGAGGATCCCAAAGGGATCCCCAATAATCTGGTTCCTTACATTGCCAAGGTTTCCGTGGGCAAACTCGATAAACTGGGAGTATTCGGAAATGATTACGACACGCCGGACGGAACCGGTGTCAGGGATTATATCCATGTGGTGGATCTTGCCCTGGGACACCTGAAGGCGATTGAGCATCGTAAACCGGGGGTCAGTATCTATAACCTGGGTACCGGACAGGGTTACAGCGTCCTGGACGTGGTAAAAGCCTACGGCAAAGCCTGCGGGAAAGAGATCCCCTACGAGATCAAACCCCGCCGCCCCGGTGATATCGCCACCTGTTATTCTGACCCTGCAAAGGCGGAAAGAGAACTGGGATGGAAGGCAAAATACGGGATTGAGGAAATGTGCGCGGATTCCTACCGCTGGCAGTCCAACAATCCGGACGGTTATGTGAGTGAAGATTGAAGAGGAAAACAATGAGAGAACAACTACGTTTACTGCGAAAAGAGATGGCCAGAATGGGAATCGGAGCTTACCTGATCCCCACCGATGATTTTCACGGGTCTGAGTACACCGGGGAACACTTTAACTGCCGGGCCTTCATATCCGGCTTTACCGGATCCGCCGGCACTCTTCTGGTCATGGAAGACATGGCGGGACTGTGGACCGACGGCAGGTATTTCCTGCAGGCGGCATCTCAGCTTGAAGGAAGCGGGATCACCCTCTTTAAAATGGGGGAAAAGGGTGTTCCGACCATCGATGAGTATCTGAAGGCCAATCTCAGCAAAGGGATGATCTTTGGATTTGATGCCAGGTGTGTGATGGAGGACCGGGCAGAAAAATACCGCCGGATCGCGGAAGAATGCGGCGCCAGGCTGGATACCGGCCTGGACCTGGTCAATGCTGTCTGGGAAGACCGGCCGGAAATTTCCGCAAAGCCGGCATGGATCCTTCCTCAGGAGTACTGTGGGGAAAGCCTTGCCGACAAGGTAAGCAAAGTAAGAAAGAAACTGGATGAAAAAGGGGCGGATATCTTTCTTCTGGCCTCCCTTGATGATATATGCTGGCTGTTGAATGTCCGGGGAAACGATGTGGACTTTACACCGGTTGTATTGGGATATCTTATCCTCACCCGGGACACCATCACCTGGTATGTCCAGGAAAAATCTCTGGGTAAAGAGATCCGGACCTATCTGGAAGCTGTCCATGTCCGGATAAAAGAATATGACCGGATCTATGAAGACCTGATGAATCTGGAATCCGGACTGAATGTACTCTACCAGCCATCCAGGACCAACTATGCTCTGAGCCTCAGTCTGCCCCATGACATCCGGCGGATCAGGGAGGACAACCCGACACAGATCCTCAAGGCGGTGAAAAATCCCACGGAAATAAACAACGAGAGAAAAGCTCATATAAAAGATGGAACCGCCCTCACCCGGTTTATGTATTATCTGAAGAAACATGCGGTTTCCCGGGGGGAAACGGAAGTATCCCTGGCCGGGCGGCTGGTGGAATTCAGAAAAGAACAGGACCACTATGTGGAGGAGAGTTTCGCTCCTATTATCGGTTACGGCGAGCACGGGGCCATCATCCATTACAGCGCGGATGAAGACAGTGACTGCAGGGTGGAAGATAAAGGATTTCTGCTGGTGGACACCGGAGGTCATTATCTGGAGGGTACCACAGATACCACCCGTACCTTTGCCATGGGTCCCCTGACCCAGGAGGAAAAGGAAATGTATACCGCGGTCCTGCGCGGCCATATCGGACTGTCTCTGGCCCGGTTCAAAAGGGGTTGCTCGGGACTGAATCTTGATATTCTGGCCAGAACCCCCCTGTGGGATATGGGGCTGGATTACAATCACGGTACCGGACACGGAGTGGGATACCTCCTGAATGTCCATGAAGGGCCCAATTCCTTCCACTACCGTGATTTTCCCGGAAGAAATGCGGGAAGCATTCTGGAACCGGGAATGATCACCTCCGATGAACCCGGAATTTATCTGGAGGGTAAATTCGGGGTGCGGCTGGAAAACATGATCCTGTGCAGCCCTGACCCGGAAGATGAATCCTTCCTGGTCTTTGAGCCCCTGACCATGGTTCCCTTTGACAGGGAAGCAATCCTGCCTCACCGTATGACCCGCCGGGAGATTGAATGGCTCAATGCCTATCACGCCAAAGTATATGAGAATATCTCCCCCTCTCTGCCGCCCGAGGAGAGGCAATGGCTCCGCGAAGTGACCGCTGCCCTGCCCTGTTGAGGCTAAACCTTGAAATCCCAGTTGTTTTTTGCTATACTAGGGAGACAAAGTACGGATTTATCCGATCTTGTGATTGCAGATAGGAGGGCGTCATGAAGAAGCCAAGCATATTAAACAGGATATTGTCTTTACTCCTGAAGGTGGTTGTGGTTGCTCTGATCATGGTCTGTATAGGGATCGTGTCATTTCAGGGGGTGACCAAATATATCACGGGGAGCTTTTACGATTTCCGCAAAGCCTCCGACACCACGGAGAACAATGAGGAAAAGGCGGATGCCACAACCCAGGCTCCGGTGAATGAAGAGAAGGTGGAAAATATTCTTCTCTTTGTGGACAGTGAGGATGGCTTGTATGAATATATGATCCTCTCCATGATCAATGAAGAGACCAATGCCATGAATCTTCTCTTCATCCCCGAAAACGCCCAGATCCAGGTCAGTAAGAAGGTTCAGAAGACCCTCTCCAAAAAAATGGACGGGATCAGTGCTTCTGTAAGCTTCCGCGATATAGAAAGAGCCTTTGGGGGAGCAGACCGGTATGATCTTATGTGCCGTATCTTTGAAGAAATGTCCGGTATCGAGCTGGACGGCTGGGATCATATGACCGCCGAGAATGCCATGACATTTCTGGATGCTGCGGACCATGTCACCATGACGCTGAATGACCCGGTCACTTACCGTGACCATGATGGCATACTTCGCAGGATCGAGGAAGGGGAAGTGAAACTTGACGCCCGTCAGGCCTTCTCCTATATGACCTATCTGGACGGTACCTCCTCCCAGGAATCCAACCGCCTGTCCAGGATGGAAGCCTATTTTGAAAAATTCCTTCCCCGCCTGCTGTCAAGGAAAAAAGCGGCTGCTGTGACGGAAATCTATCAGAAAAATGTGGAGTCCTCAAAAGGCCGTTCCATGGATACTTTTACCCAGGCTTTAGAAGCAGCCTCAGGCACGGATTTTATCACCTTGCGTGTCCTTCAGGGCAGTGAGTCGGGGGATGTGTTTGAGATAGACAGTCAGAAAGTACAGCTCCAGATCAGTGCCCTGAACCAGCAGGCAGCATCCTATTCTTCCACAGGCGGTCTGGGTAAGGATTCCGATGACGATTCCGATGAGGTTACTTTTGATGAGGAGAACGGAGACTCCAAGGACCTGTCCATCGAGATCTACAATGCCGCCTATGTACAGGGGCTTGCCAGTGAATGGTCCTATTTCCTGGAGGATGAAGGATACAATATTACCCTGGTGGACACTTATCAGGATGAAGGTCCTATCTCGACCACCAGGATCATCGTAAAAAGAGACGGTATCGGCGGAGACCTGCTCAATTATTTTACGGATGCGGATGTATCCGTGGGTGAGATTGAGACAGGAGGAGATATCCGGATCTATGTGGGAACAGATCATACCCATGTGGGGACCACCTATTGACAAAGAGTAAGACAAGACCCTCAGATTCCTTGCAGCAAGGCTACCAAGAAAGGAACCGCATATGAGAGAACAGTCCAGAAAAACGGTGGATGTACTTGGAGTGGAAGTTTCCCTGATGCGTCCGGATAAAGCGGTGAATATAACCATGAATTACCTTCAGCGGAAGGAGACCGGCACCGTTTTCTTTCACACGGCGGAAAGTTCACTTTTCTGCCAGTCCCAGGATTGGGCTGCCGGATGTATCGATTCCTGTGATCTGGTACTTCCCGGAGACCACTATATTGAGCATGCCGTCGGTCATGCGGCCTTCGGTGAGAACAGGACCCCGGGACACAGCCATTTTGCTGACCGCTATCTGATCAAACTTCTTGCCCGCATCGCCCGGGAGAACAGGACGATCTTCGTGGTGACCGACAAGGAGGACTATCTGGAATCACTTGCTGAGGACCTGAAATCCATCTATCCGGAGATCACTCTGGACGGCGCTGTTCTTCAGGGCGATTCCGAGCCGGAGATCGAGGCACTGGTGAATGACATAAACGGGATAATACCGGATATCATATTTCTGTGCCTGAATACCCAGACCCAGCTGAACCTTTTCCGGGAGTATGTCCCAATGATGAATACCCACCTTGTGGTCAGTACGGAATTTATCCTGCCCTCTGTCCTGACCAGCCTGCCCGTTGTTCCCAAGTGGGTTGAAGCCCTCCATCTGACGGACTTTTATCTGGGAATTCAGGAGAAGATCATGGGGTCAATCTTCAGAAAGACCATCATGGATAAGATAGAAAAGGATGATTCGGACAAAGAAGATAAAGGAGAAAGGAATCAGGAAAACCCTAACGGAGAGGAATGAAACTCTCCGTTTTTTTGTGTAAAATGTATAGTGATAAAACAGAATAGGAAAAATTCTACAAAAAAAATTAAAAAAATTGTGCATTTTCTATTGGAATTCTTGGCCTTATGTATTAAAATGTAACTACATAAGATAGTGTATACGAAACACCAGTGCATTGTTTTTTTATAGAGATAGGAGAAGTACTATGATTTCGAATCAGATTTTACAGGATACCATCGACGGAATCAAGGCCATTACCAGGATTGATCTCTGTGTGATGGATACGGAGGGCAAGCCCCTGGCCTCTACACTGAACGCGGTGGAGGAGTACAGGGAGGCGGTCCTGGTTTTCGCGGATTCCCTGGCGGAGAGCCAGGCCCTGCAGGGCTATCAGTTTTTCAAAGTTTTTGACGATAACCAGCTGGAGTACATCGTTCTGGTCAAGGGGGAGACGGATGATGTGTATATGGTGGGAAAGATGGCGACTTTCCAGATCCAGAATCTTCTGGTAGCTTATAAGGAGAGATTTGACAAAGATAATTTTATCAAGAATCTTCTTCTGGATAATCTTCTCCTGGTGGATATCTACAACCGGGCCAAGAAACTTCATATCGAGACAGATGCCAAACGCTGCGTTTTCATCATAGAGGCCCAGTCGGAGAAGGATAATAATGCCTTCTCCATAATCCGCGGAATCTTTTCTTCCAAATCCAAGGATTTTATCACCGCTGTGGATGAGAAAAATATCATTCTGGTGAAGGAAGTGAAACCCGGAGAAAAATATGCAGACCTGGACAAAACCGCCGGTGTGATCGTGGATATGCTTAACACCGAGGCCATGTCGAAGGTTCATGTGGCCTATGGGACCATCGTAAATGAGATCAGGGATGTTTCCCGTTCCTACAAGGAGGCCAAAATGGCCATGGATGTGGGCAAGATCTTTTTCCAGGACAGTAATGTCGTGGCTTACAACCGGCTGGGAATCGGACGTCTGATCTATCAGCTCCCTCTGCCTCTGTGCAAGATGTTTATCAAGGAGATCTTTGAGGGCAGGTCTCCGGATGAGTTTGATGATGAGACGCTGACCACCATTAATAAATTTTTCGAGAACAGCCTCAATGTTTCGGAAACTTCCAGACAGCTTTACATTCACAGGAACACTCTGGTCTACCGTCTGGACAAGCTTCAGAAAAGCACAAATCTTGACCTGAGGGTATTTGAGGATGCCATCACTTTCAAGATTGCCCTTATGGTAGTTAAATATATGAAATATATGGAAAGCATCGAATATTAGACAGATGTCCTTTCTCAGCTTCTCATATTTCCACTGTTGATTTCAAGGTCTGCTGCCCTATGTTTTGTGTAAGCAGACCTTTCTTGTATATCATTACACCGTATACTTCCGACACCGCCCGGGTCCTTCCCGGTTCGGGACTCACGCCGGTTACACAGGAGGGGCATCCCATGCTAAACGATCAGAATTTTCCGGAAAACCTTCCGGAAGGAACCAATGAACATATAGAAAACAAACATTACCTTTCTCCTCGCAGGGAGAAAGGATCCGGGAGGAAGAGAGGGGTTCCCCTGATTCTGACCGTAATTCTCGGACTGGTCCTTTTCACTGCGGGGGCTGTCTTCGGAGGGATGTTCTTCAGCAGGGCCATGAGCAGGGCATCAGGCCTGGATCAGGACGGGATCATGGGCAAGCTGTCCACCCTGCAGCTGATCGTGGATAATTATTTCCTGGATAAATACGATCAGAAGGACCTGGAGGAAGGTATCTATTCCGGCTTTATGGGCGGTCTGCATGATCCCTATTCCACCTATTATACTGCGGAAGAATATAAGCAGATGCTTGACGAGGATGCAGGGGAATATCAGGGGATCGGTGTCACCGTCACCAAAAACACGGACAATAATTATACCGAAATCCTGTCGGTAAATAAGGGAGATCCGGCTTATAATGCCGGGATTCTGGCCGGAGACTTCATCGTTCAGGTCAACGGACAGGACACCTCCGCCATGAGCCTGACCGAGGTGGTCACAGAGATCAAGACCTCCGATGATCCCGTGGTGCTGCTCATCTACAGGGACGGAAAGGAGATGGAAATCTCTGTGGAGAAGAGTACTATCTCCATCAACAGCGTCAGCTATGAGATGAGGGAAAACCATGTGGGTTATATCGCTGTCAGTCAGTTTATCGACAACACTGATGAACAGTTCCGGGATGCTCTGAACCAGCTTGAAACCCAGGGCATGAAAGGGCTTATTCTTGATCTTCGGGATAACGGAGGAGGGTTGTTGAGCGCCTGCGTAAATATGGTGTCACAGATCATTCCCGAGGACGACCTGATCGTTTATACACAGGATAAGGATAATAATCGCCAGGATTACAATAGTAATTCAGCGGAAACTTTTGACTATCCCATCGTCATCCTGGTCAATTCCAACACGGCCAGTGCCTCGGAGATCATGACGGGATGTCTGAAAGACTATGGGCTGGCTACGGTGGTCGGATCCAAAACCTACGGAAAAGGGATCGTTCAGTCTATTCTTCCGTTAAATGACGGTTCCGCGGTTAAGCTTACTGTCTCTGCCTACTATACACCCAAGGGGCTGAATATTCATAAAAAAGGTATTGAGCCTGACGTGCTGATGGAAATGACTGCGGAGGAATGGAAAGAGGTCCGCGAGGATCCGGATAAGGATCCTCAGATCAGGAGAGCGGAAGAGATTCTACTGGATGCCGAGACGGACCAGAAATGAACGGATATAATCATCAAAAGCATGTTCCACCCGTTTATCCAGTGTGAAAACCCGGTAGGATATACCGGTAGTCAGGGTAAGATGAGCGGGATCATAGAGAATATTGAGGTACATCCCGTCGATATCTTCCCGCCGGAGGGAAGCGCCGCTTTTCTCCAGAAAAGCCGGGATGAAACTGTCAGGGACCGCAAGGATGATCTTGCAGCCCAGTGGCAGACGACTGCCTTTGATCAGGGAGAAAAGCCTGGGCCTTGTCTCTTTCCAGTAACTGTACTGGCGGGTCAGACCCTGCCGGATATCCTCATCAAAGAACTCTCTGTTGAGATGTCCGTCGATATGGTAGGATATGCCCATTTTGACGGCAGCCTCGACCAGATAAAAACGGTCGAAGGAATCTCCGGTAAGAAGATGGGACATGAAGCTTTTAACGTCATTTACAGTCATGGAAAGCATGGTATCCTCCCTTGTGAAAAGGCGGATCTTCCTTCTGGGGAAGGATCCCGGAAACATGTATCTTGAGATAAATCATAGCACAATCATCGGAAAGAAGAAAGAAAATGTTATTTGACTGTCTGAAAAGAGGGACCGCGCCGGACCGTGTGGTTGCCTTTGCCAAAGAATACCTCCTGGATCACGGATTTCAGGAAATCTATTATAATAAACTGTTTTACCCCATCCATGGGGGAAGGTATTTTATCTCCCCCTTCCCGGATGTCCTCTTTGCCTTTACCGCCGGCGCGAAGAGCAGGCATTTTCAGTCGATGCGTATGGCCTTTGCCCATGTGGATCAGCCCTGTTTCAGGATCAAAGGCAAGGCAGACCGGGAAAGCCTGGGATGCGGGCAGCTGAATGTGGAGATTTACGGCGGAATGACGGAACATACCTGGTTTGACCGGCCTCTGGGCATTGCAGGTCTTGTGGCCCTGAAGGGGGAGGATGTCTTCTCTCCCCGGATGGTATCCTATGACAGTGAGCGTCCTGTGGCCATCATCCCCGGGGTGGCCATCCACATGAAAAGGGAGATGAATGAGGGCTGGAAGATAGACAGACAGAAGGAACTGCTCCCTGTGCTGGGTCTGGAAAAACAGTGGACCGAGGGGAGTTTTCTGGCCTTTCTGGGAGGGGAACTGGGAGAGGATCCCTCCGAGATCTTAAGTTACGATCTCTGCCTCTACAATGCGGAAGAACCCAGGTATGTGGGAATCCGTGACGAACTGATCGTTTCTCCGCGTCTGGACAACCTGGCCTCTGTCAGCATCCTTCTGGAGGCCATCACCGAATCTGACCGGGAGGACGGCCTGAATTTCATCGGCATGTTCAACCATGAAGAGGTGGGCAGCGGTTCCAGGTCGGGAGCTTCTTCTTCCCTCCTCTGGCTTGTCCTGCAGCAGATTTTTCACGCCTTTACCTACACGGATGACATGCTCAGGGCTTCCCTTGCAGACAGCATCTATCTCTCCCTGGACGGTGCACATGCCGCTCACCCCAACTATCCCGAGTGCTCGGATATTACCACCCGGGTGATCATGGGTGAAGGTGCCGTGCTCAAGACCAGCAGTACATGCAAATATGCCTCCGACAGCCGGATGAAAGCCATTGTTACCGGTCTGGCGGACAAATACGGTATCCTGATCCAGGAATTTGCCGACCGGAACACCATAAGAGGCGGCTACACCATCGGTTCCATGGTCGGGGCACAGATTCCCATGTACGGCTGTGATCTGGGAGTGCCCATGTGGGCCATGCACTCCGCCCAGGAAACTATTTCGGGAAAGGATTATGACAGCCTTTGTCAGCTGGTCACGGCTTTCTTCAATGACTAGAGGCTGTTTATGGATATGATGAGGAGTGATATGTTGAAGGTGACGATCTATACGGACGGGTCCGCCCGGGGAAATCCCGAAGGCCCCGGAGGCTACGGGACTGTCCTTTTATACACTGACGGCAAGGGTGTATGTCATCGGAGAGAATTCTCCGGAGGCTTCCGGAAAACCACCAATAACCGTATGGAACTCATGGCTGCCATCGTCGGTCTGGAGGCCCTGATCCGTCCCTGTCAGGTGGACCTCTATTCCGATTCCCAGTATCTTGTCAGGGCATTTACCGAGAACTGGATCGGGAACTGGATAAAAAAGGGCTGGAAGAGGGGAAAAAATGAACCGGTTAAGAACGTGGATCTGTGGAAGCGTCTGCTGGCCGCAAAAGAAAACCACCAGGTACGTTTTATCTGGGTCAAGGGCCATGCCGGCAATCCGGAGAACGAAAGGTGTGACACCCTTGCGGTGGAGGCCGCTTCGGGGGAGGATCTCCCAGAGGATCCGGGTCTTGACTGCTGAATTATCCATGTTTTTTTTCGGCCATAAAATCGGCATACAGATTTCCATATTTTTTGCATCTTATGGTGAAATGTGGTATAATAAAAGCGCAAAGCTAATGAGGCTTCTATTACTCCGACATGGGGGGTGTTTCTATGGAGATACAACTTTGGAGAGAGTTTCTGGCCCCGTACCGGTTGGCAGTTGATGAACTGGTCATCAAGTTTCGGCACATCAAGGAAGAGTTTGATATACAGGGAATGTACTCCCCTATCGATACTGTAGAAGGGAGAGTCAAGACCATCGAGAGTATTCTGGATAAACTTCAGAAGAAAGATATTTCCATGAATGACATGGAGGAGAAAGTTGAAGATATAGCCGGGATTCGGGTGACCTGTCAGTTTGTGGAGGATATTGACAAGGTTGTTGAGCTGATCAGGGAGCGCCAGGATATGAAGATCCAGTTGGAGAAAGACTATATCCGTCATATAAAAGAAAGCGGGTATCGCAGTTACCATCTGATCATCTCTTATACGGTGCATACCGTCAAGGGTCCCAAGACCCTGCCTGCAGAGATTCAGATCCGTACTATGGGGATGAATTTCTGGGCAACCATTGAGCATTCGCTGCAGTATAAATATAAGGGCAGTATTCCTGAACAGGTTCAGCAGAAGCTGAGCAATGCCTCCGCCGCAATCGACAGCATTGATCATGCCATGTCCGAAGTGCGTGACGAGATCATGGATGCGCAGGTCTATCATCAGAGAAAAGAAAACACGGTTAAGGATATCCTCAGTAATATCCAGAATCTTTACAAGGTGGCCAACCGCAGGGAGGTCAATAAGATTCAGGATGAGTTCTATCGTGTTTATCTGTCGGATGATCTGGCCAAACTGCAGCATTTCTCAAAGCAGCTTGATATTATTTCCGAGGGGTATCGGACCCAGAGTCTGAATTGATCCTTCGGGGAACTGACGAAAACAAGGGTTGTCGTATTTTTGACGGCGACCCTTTAATCTTGGAGTGGAGATGGACAGAGATCACAGTTTTTTGCCCATAAATGAAAAGGAAATGAGAGAAAGGGGATGGAGTCAGGCAGACTTTGTCTACATCAGCGGAGATGCCTATGTGGACCATCCTTCCTTCGGTATGGCCATCATCACCAGGCTGCTGGAAGATCACGGCTATAAAGTGGCGGTCATCTCCCAGCCTGACTGGAAGGATGATGCCAGCATCCGTGTCTGCGGAGAACCAAGGCTGGCATTTATCGTATCTGCGGGAAACATGGATTCCATGGTCAACCATTATACCTCATCGAAGAAGAGGAGACACCAGGATGCCTACAGTCCCGGAGGAGGGTTTTCCGGGAGACCCGACAGGGCTGCCATCGTCTACTCCAATCTGATCCGCAGGACCTATAAACAGACGCCGATTCTTCTCGGGGGAATTGAGGTATCCCTCCGGCGTCTGGCCCACTATGATTACTGGAGCGGCAAAGTAAAGAGAAGTATTTTACTGGATTCCGGAGCAGATCTGCTCATGTATGGAATGGGCGAGCATTCCGTGCTGGAGATCGCGGAAGCCTTGTCCTCGGGAATCCCCGTAAAAGAGATCACCTACGTCCGGGGGACTGTATACCGGTGCCGTGATCTTGCGGCTGTGGGGGAGGATTATCTTCTTCTTCCCTCCTGGGATCAGATCAGCTCTTCCAAAAAGGCCTATGCCCGGAGCTATTACCTGCAGTATATCAATACCGATTCCATCACGGGAGCGACCCTGGTGGAACCTTATAAAGAGAAAGAATATATCGTTCAGAATCCCCCTTCCCTGCCTCTGACCACGGAGGAGATGGATCATGTATACGGCCTGCCTTATACCAGAAGATGGCATCCCGGCTATGATTCCCTGGGCGGAGTACCGGCTTTGAAGGAGGTTAAATTTTCCCTGGTGAGCAACCGGGGATGTTTCGGGGGATGCAGCTTCTGTGCCCTGACCTTTCATCAGGGACGAAGAATCCAGGTAAGGAGCCATGAATCTATTCTGGAGGAAGCCAGAGGTTTTCTGAAAGATCCGGATTTTAAAGGATATATCCATGATGTGGGCGGGCCGACGGCCGATTTTCGCCATCCCTCCTGCGGAAAACAGCTGGACAGGGGTGTATGTGCTGATCGTCAGTGCCTTTTTCCCACTCCGTGTCCCAATCTTAAGGCTGACCACACTGACTACCTTCTTCTGCTGAAAAAGCTGCGGGCTCTGCCGGGGGTAAAGAAGGTTTTTATCCGGTCCGGGATCCGGTTCGATTATGTGCTGGAGGACCGGGGATCCGATTTTCTGGATGAACTCTGTCGTTATCACGTCAGCGGTCAGCTCAAGGTAGCCCCCGAGCATGTCAGCGATCCCGTGCTGGCTCTGATGGGGAAACCCTCCCGCAGCGTTTATGACAGATTTCGCAAGGCTTATCAGAAAACCAATGAAAAGCTGGGAATGAAGCAGTATCTTGTTCCCTACCTCATGTCATCCCATCCCGGTTCTGATTTAAAGGAGGCGGTAAAGCTGGCTGAGTATGTCAGGGATCTGGGCTATATGCCGGAACAGGTTCAGGATTTTTATCCCACACCGGGAACCATTTCCACCTGTATGTTCTATACCGGACTAGATCCAAGAACTCTAAAACCAGTCTACGTCCCTTCCTCAACGAAGGAAAAACAGATGCAGAGGGCTCTGATCCAGTATCGGAATCCGGATAACTATGAATTGGTGAAAAAAGCTCTGCTTCTTGCCGGGAGAGAGGATCTGATCGGTTTTGGCGACAGGTGCCTGATCCCCCCAAGGAAGCGGAAGGATCAGGGGAAAAACAGAAAAGAAGCTGCCTTAAGTTCCGGGGGCAGAAAGGATTCCGGAACCAGGAAAAAGCGGAGCCCGATCCGCAATATTCATAAAGGTAAAGGGGAGAGCCGGAGGAGCCGAAAATGACTATAGCGATCGTTACAGGAGCCACTTCCGGAATGGGAAGTGAGATGATAAAAACCATAATCCGGGCAGGAGAAGATTTTGATGAAATATGGATCCTGGGACGGAGGAAAAACCGTCTGGAGGCTTATGAGAAAGCCTTTCCGGACACCTCTTTCCGCCTTCTCGCCCTGGATCTGTCCACACGGGAGGACAGAGAGAGATTCCGGATACTTCTGGAGGACGTAAAACCGGAGATTTCCCTCTTTGTTCATGCCGCGGGTTTCGGCATCATGGGCAGGATCGATGAGATACCTGACCGGGAACAGGAGGAGATGGCGGAGGTTAACGTGACGGCCTGCATCAGTCTGACCGGTTCTGTCCTCCCATATATGAAGCGGGGAGGGAGGATGATCTATTTTGCCTCTTCGGCGGCCTTTCTTCCTCAGCCCGGTTTTGCCGTATATGCGGCGAGCAAGGCTTTTGTCCTGAGTTATGTGCGGGCTCTGCGGGCGGAAAACAGAGACCGGGCACTGAAGATCACCGCGGTATGTCCGGGGGCGGTAAAAACGGAATTTCTGCTCCGGGCCGCCGGGAACCGGACCCTGCCTTTTTACAAGAAACTGGTGA
Source organism: uncultured Lachnospiraceae bacterium (assembly GCA_902782815.1). Classification (GTDB taxonomy): domain Bacteria; phylum Bacillota; class Clostridia; order Lachnospirales; family Lachnospiraceae; genus Anaerobutyricum. The sequence goes on from CACZOS010000368.1 coordinate 15,770, forward strand.
TGGCGGACCCCGCCGCAGTGGTAAAAAAAGCCTGGAGGGATAACCGGAGAAACAGGGAGATATCTGTCTACGGTATACCGATGAAGGCTTTCCGGCTGGCGGCTAAGATCCTGCCTCATCACTGTTTTCTGGCCTTTATGGGGAGGCACAGCGGCTAAAGACAGCAGGCCGGCGGTGACAGACAGAAAGAATACATTTAGTATGGATTTAGAGGAACACAGATGAGAGAGATCACCATTAACAGGGTCCAGGAAGGACAGAGGCTGGATCGTTTTCTTGCCCGCTGTCTGCCAGGCGCTTCTTCGGGCTTTCTTCATAAAATGCTCCGGAAAAAGAATATAAAACTGAATGATGCCAGGGCGGAGGGATCGGAAAAACTTAAGGAAGGTGACCGGATTCAGGTCTATTTCTCTGAGGAGACATATGAGAAGTTTGCCGGAGAGGCTGCGGCAGCTTCCCTCTCCGGAAAGCCTGAAAAGCCGGCCCGTGAAGATTGCGGGCTCAGAAGCCGGATCAGAATACTATACAAAGACCGGGACGTGGTGGCCCTTCATAAACCGGCAGGATTACTGAGCCAGAAATCCGCGTCGGGAGATGATTCTCTGAATGATTATCTTCTGGATCTATGCCGGCAGGAGGGATGGCTGGATGAAGAATCCATGCTTTATTTTCATCCTTCCGTGGCTAACCGTCTGGACAGAAACACCAGCGGGATCGTTCTCTGCGGGATCTCCACAACCGGACTTCAGCATCTGTCATCAGCACTTCGTGACCGGAACCTGGGCAAATACTACCTGGCCCTGGTCTGCGGTCAGGTGACCGGATTCCGGACGCTCAAGGGTTATCTTCGGAAGGACCGGGAGAAGAATCTGGTGACTTACTCCTCCGTCATGAAGAAGGGCTTTGCCCCTATTGAAACCGGCTATGAGGTCCTGGCAACCGGAAAGGAGATCTCCCTGCTAAAAGTACGCCTGATCACCGGTAAAAGCCACCAGATCAGGGCTCATCTGGCAGCGGAGGGTTTTCCTGTTCTGGGAGATAATAAGTACGGGGACCGGGAAATGAACAAAAAGATCAGGACAGCTCTGGGTATCTCCCGCC
>CACZOS010000369.1 GCA_902782815.1 uncultured Lachnospiraceae bacterium
CAGCCATCTATACCACCTCCATATCTTCCACTTTTGCGAATCTGGAGTAAAGAAATATCATTAATGCCGTAATGACCAGAAGAAGAACAGACAGAGCTGCGCCCAGAGGCCAGTTGCGGATGGTTCCGAACTGGTTTTTGATAATATTACCGATATAGAGAACCTTTCCGCCACCCAGCATGTCAGTAATGACATAGGTTCCCAGCGCAGGAATAAAGGTCAGGATAATGGCAGAAAAAATTCCCGGGAACGTCAATGGAAGCGTAACCTTCAGCAGGGTCACGACCGGTTTTGCTCCCAGATCTGCCGATGCTTCCAGGATCGGCTTCTCCAGCTTCTCGATGGAGGAATACATAGGCAGAACCGCGAATGGCAGATAGTTGGTGATCAAACCTAAGAGCACCAGTCCATCCGTAAAAATAAAGGTGATCGGTTTATCGATCAGATTCCGGTTCAACATGAAATTATTTACCGGCCCATTAGTCTGAAAAATCAGCATCCATGCGTTCAAACGCATCAGGGAATTGGTCCAGAACGGAATCATGAGAAGAGTGATCAGTCTCGAAGCCACATCAGGTGGTTTCCTGGCAATGTAGTAAGCAAAGGGATACCCTACGATCAGGCATGCAATAGTAGTCTCAGCCGCAACCCCGATGCTTTTCAGGATAATGCGGAAATATGTGACCTCCATCATTGTCTGATAGGACTCCAGAGATGGCGTATACTCAACACCGCCGAAGGTTCCCCTTGTCATAAAACTGATATAGATGATAAATAGCATTGGAATGGTAACGAATACGATCATCCAAAGTGAGACAGGTCCTGCCTGCGCCAGCACAGGCAGATAGTTTGTTTTCCTTGCTCTGCCTTTTGATGCTGTCATGCTTCCGCCTCCTTCTGAATTCTGTGGATCGGAACCGCTTTTTCAGGTTTCCAGGATATATAGACTTCTTGTCCTTCCTGCAGGCTTCCATCCTGTTCAAAAGACGAAATCCGCAGCTCCTTTCCACCCGTCGTCACAACACTGGTCTTAATGACCGTCCCCATGTTAGTAAAATCCCGGATCCTGGCCTTGATATTAAAGCTGTTTTCCGGTTCACTCCCACAGATCAGGTATTCCGTCCTAACGGAAATATCGATCTCCTCTCCGGGTGTAAAACCAGAGCCCTTTGCCTGTACCTCACCGTCCGGGGAATCTATCGTCAGAAGATCATCTTCTATCCTGCTCACTTTGCCGCTTATTATATTGGATTCTCCGATAAAGTCTGCAACAAAACGGCAGTTGGGACTGTCATAGATTTCTGTGGGTTTGCCGATCTGGAGAATGACTCCGTCTCTCATGACCGCAATACGGTCAGACATTGACATCGCTTCTTCCTGATCGTGGGTAACGTAGATAAAGGTGATCCCCAGTTTCTTCTGCAGACGTTTAAGTTCGATCTGCATCTGTTTGCGCAGCTTAAGATCCAGTGCACCCAGGGGTTCATCCAGCAGGAGGACTCTGGGATGATTGATCAAGGCTCTGGCAATAGCAATACGCTGTTTTTGCCCACCGGACAAAGCATCCGGTTTCCGTTTTTCGTATCCGGTCATCTGAACCAGACGAAGCATCTCCTCCACATCCTGTGCAATTTGCTCCTTAGGTACTTTTTTAATTCTCGGTCCGTAGGCAATGTTATCGAAGACGTTCATGTGAGGGAAGAGAGAATAACTCTGAAAAACGGTATTGACATCCCTCTGATACGGTTCCTTCTCTTCAACACTCTCTCCCTGGACTTCAATCCGCCCGCTGCTTGCATCCTCAAAGCCGGCGATCATACGAAGGGTAGTTGTCTTTCCACATCCGGATGGCCCCAAAAGTGTCAGAAATTCACCCTCTGCCACCTCCAAATCAAGATTTTTTACAACATGATTGTTTCCGTACCATTTGTTCACGCCCTTAAGTGCAACAATTGTCTTCCCCAAAACACTCACCTCAATTCAAGGTTCTAAACAATCTCTTTTATATAAAATACGCACGATCTTATATAAATAACTTTATTATAATCTTATACCAATGTCAACGTGTTTTTAAGGGATAACAGGTCCAATCAGCTATTGTATTTTCCACCATATTAATATATAATTATCCTATACCAATTTACAGGTGGAATAAAATGGAATCATATAAGATAAGACCCAAGGAACTTGCTACTGAATATCTTGAAAGCTACATCCTGGAAAACAATCTGAAAGCCAACGACAAGCTTCCTCCGGAGCGTGAAATGAGCCGTATGTGGAATCTGAACAGAATCACTCTTCGAAGTGCTATTTCCTCTATGGAAGCAGCCGGCAGACTCTATAGTGTGCAGGGGCGGGGAACCATGGTTGCGCCCCGCTTCGTGCGTACACTTCAGAATCTGGAGAGTTTTACCAAATATGCTTCGGGCTACGATGCCGCGTTGGAAACACGATTACTGTCATTTTCCACGGTGGAATGTGACAAACATCTGGCGCAGAGATTTGAAAGAATGCTGGGAGAGAAGCTGTATCGTATCTCCCGTCTTCGCATCATAGGAGACGTGCCGATCATGATCGAGAACTCCTTCATTCCCCGTGAGCTGGCACCGGGGCTGGAGGAGCATGACCTGGTAAAAGGTTCATTATATGCGATTCTGGAGAACAACTACGGCCTGATCATGGATCACGGTGAAGAAAAGACCGGCATTACATCGGTAAATGCCGAAGAAGCAGAGTATCTGAATATCAAAGCGGATTCTCCGGCATTCTGGATCGTCAGCACTACCAGGGATCCCAATAATCTTGTGGCAGAGTACTGCCGTACCGTTGCCCGTGCGGATGCTGTTGAAATGTCCAGCATCCTCCGCTGGGGCTTTGGAGGAGATGACAGTCATGAGTGAAGTTAATTACAAATCTCCCCTTTATATCCAGCTAAGGGAAGTAATCCGCAGTAAAATAGAGGATGGAGAGTACCCGATCGGTACTGCCATCCCCTCAGAATCACAGCTGTCGGAAACCTATAAGCTGAACCCTTTGTCTGTGCGAAGTGCTCTGGCTGCCTTGAAATATGAAGGACTTCTCAGATCAGTTCAGGGAAAAGGAGTCTATGTAAACGGGCCTAAGACAGAACGGGATCTGGAAACACTGGGTGGGTTCCGTCAGACCATGGATGAACGATCCATCGATGCCCACACCCGTGTGCTGATCAAGGCTTTACGTCCGGCAGGCCCCTACTACTCCAGGCTTCTGGATCTTGCAGAGGAAGATCAGGTCTGGTTTACAAAACGCATCGACTACATGAACAAAGAGCCTGTTGCCCTGGAAGAGATCTATATACCGGAGAAGCTCCTCCCATCCTATGGTGATGTGGACATTGAGCTGTTCTCTATCTACGATATCTTCATATGGAATGATCTCTGTCCAACCGATGCCGACCAGACTCTCCGGGTTGTATATCTGGAGCCTTCCAAGGCAAAGCTCATAAATCTGACCTCCGACCACGCGGTCATGGAACTCAGCAATCTCACCCGGGACGCCAAAGGCCGCAGGATTGAGTTTGCGCGCAATTATGTAAGGCCGGATAAGATCGAATTTATCACTCATTATGCAAAAGAGTGGTAATGACCAAAGTGAAACATATATGTTTTTAAGGATTTCGGTTCCTCTTTTGGTGTGACGGTTCTGTGATAAACGATCTGATATAATGATCTCACAAACAGAAAAAAACATTAAGGAGGAATACGCATGAAAAAAAAGAAAAGCTTATTATTTGCTCTCATGGTAGCAGCTCTCATGGCTGTAGGTGCAGGTTGCGGGTCAGTTTCTTCCAAATCGGGAGCAGAGGCTACAACAGAAGCCACTTCAAAGATACAGGCTGCTGTGAATACAGCCGGTCTGGAAGCTTCTCCCGACTGGGTTGCCAAGCTTGATGAAGCAAAAGACGCAGACCAGCTTTTTGTTGTGGCAGGAGTCGGTGAGACAACCGCTTATGTCTCCATGCATGAAAAAGATGCGGACGGCAACTGGAACCAGATTCTGACGACACCCGGTTACATCGGCAAGTATGGGCTTGGCAAGACAAAGGAAGGCGATGCCAGGACACCCGTAGGAACCTATCATTTCAACTATGCTTTCGGTATCGCGGATGATCCCGGATGTGTGTTC
>CACZOS010000370.1 GCA_902782815.1 uncultured Lachnospiraceae bacterium
AACACCGAGACAGGAGAATGGGAATTCCTCAAGAAGCAGAGTGCTGAATAATCAGCCTTTTACGGATACATTAATGCAGACAGCGGGAAGCCTCGCGGCTTCCCGCACTTATTATATCTAAAAGAGATTAATTATATTTAAGAGAGACTATTATTATGGGATTATTACATACATGGCTTCCATACATCCTGGCAGGCATCGCCGTGGGAGGGCAGTATGCCCTGATCGCCATCGGTTATACCATGGTATATGGTATTCTGAGGCTGATCAACTTTGCTCATGGTGATGTATTTATGTGGTCCGGGCTTATCATGGTATATCTGGTTACCGTTCTGCCCTTCTGGATGGCCTTTATCCTGGTCATCATCTTCGCCATACTTCTGGGGACCACCATTGAAAAAGTCGCTTACCGGCCCTTAAGGTCCGCCCCCCGTATGTCCATCATGATCTCCGCCATCGGTGTGTCCTATCTTCTGCAGAATTTTGCTCTTTATATCACCGGCGGCCTGACCAAGACATATCCTGCCATCAAATGGCTTCAGAAAACGGTTACCATAGGTACGGCAACCACCAAGATGGTCACCCTGATCACACCGGTGCTGACCATCCTTCTCGTCTTCCTTCTGGTCATGCTGATCAAACATACCAAGATCGGTATGGCAATGCGGGCGGTTTCCAGGGATTTTGAAACCTCTTCACTCATGGGTATAGACATCAACCGGGTAATCACGGTTACCTTTATCATCGGCTGCGGACTGGCGGCCATAGGTTCTGTGCTTTACTTTTCAAATTATACGGGGATCAACCCCATGTCCGGAGCCATGCCCGGACTCAAGGCGTTCGTCGCCGCGGTATTCGGAGGGATCGGTTCTGTTCCCGGGGCCGTTGTGGGCGCCTTCGTCATCGGTATCTGCGAGAACCTGATCAAGGGTGCCGGCTGGACCACATTTTCAGATGCCTTCACCTTTGTACTGCTCATCATCATCCTGATGGTGAAACCTACCGGACTCTTCGGTGAGAAGAACCTGGACAAGGTATAGAAAGGAGGGCGTCATGAAAACCAAACTGGACAACAGATTCAAAACAGTGCTCTCCGTTATCTGCATCGCCTTGTTTCTGATCCTGGTATATGTGGGCGATATCATAATCCGGCCCGGATCCGGCATGAAGATGCTGATCACCGTTATTGAAAAGGGGTCCATATTTGCCCTGGTGGCTGCTTCCATGAACCTGCTCAACGGTTTTACAGGCCTCTTTTCCCTCGGTCAGGCAGGATTCATGCTGATCGGCGCCTATACCTATGCCATATTTACCATTCCCGCAGCTTCCCATGACAAGGTTTACCAGTACTTTAACGGCGGCATCATCAAATGGTCCATCGTGGAGATACTGGAGAATAATCTGGGTACCTTCGGTCACTATCTGGGGATGTTCATTCCCATGCTGGCCGCAGGATTGCTGGTAGCCCTGATCGGGTTTCTGATCGGTATACCCGTGCTCAGGCTTAAGTCGGATTACCTGGCCATAGCCACCCTGGGTTTTGCGGAGATCATCAGGGCATTCTTTCAGTGGAATACACTGGGGCCGCTGACAAACGGTTCCAATGTTCTGCGTAAATATACCACCTACAACAACGCGGTCTTCCCTGTGGTGATCGCGGGGATCTCCATAGCCATCATCCTCCTGCTGATCAATTCTACCTACGGAAGAGCCTTCCGGGCTATCCGTGATGATGAGATCGCAGCCGAGGCGATGGGGGTCAATCTCTTTAAACATAAGGAAATGTCCTTCGTCATCTCCTCATTCTTTGCCGGGATCAGCGGCGCCCTGCTGGCCATGTTCCAGACCACCATCAGCGCCACTCCCTTCACCACGGTTATGACTTATGAGATTCTGCTCATCGTGGTTATCGGCGGCATAGGATCCATCACCGGTTCCATCATCGGCGCCTTCCTCTTTACCGCTGCCTCGGAATGGTGGCTCAGAGGTCTTGACGCAGGCAGATGGCTGGGCATATCTTCCAGACTGATGAGACCTGGCTTCCGTAAAGTCGTCTTTGCTATCCTTATCATGCTGATCGTCCTTTTCTATTCCCGGGGAATCATGGGAGACAGGGAGTTCAGCTGGGATGGATTTATCGACTGGTGGAAGAACCGTCCGGCAGCCATAAAGGCATGGCCGCAGAAACGTAAGGCGGCAAGAGAAGCCAGGAGAGAAGCAGCTTCGGTCAAGGCGGCTCAGAAGGAAAAGGCAAGGCAGGCAAAGGCGGAGAGCGAAGCACTGAAAGCCTCCGGACAGGCTTTGTTTACACCCCTTCCCATGGCTGATCATGTAATCGTATTTGACAAGGAGGGCAAGTGATGGACAACAGACAAGTAGTACTGAAGCTCTCCGATATTACCATGCAGTTCGGCGGTGTCGTGGCGGTGGATAATCTTAATCTCCTGGTCCACAAGAATGAGATTGTGGGACTGATCGGCCCCAACGGCGCAGGAAAGACCACAGCTTTCAACTGTATCACCGGTGTCTATGAACCCACAAACGGTTCGGTTGAGATCAACGGCGATGTAGTGATAGAAAACTATCCCAAGGGTAAGATGAAAGACACCTACAAGGGACGTAATCAGGGGAAATATACCAAAACCCTCGCCATACTTCCGGATAAGGTGACCAAACTGGGTGTGGCCCGTACCTTCCAGAACATCAGACTGTTCAAGAACATGACTGTTCTGGAAAATGTCATGGTGGCGATGCATATGAATCAGAAAGCATCTGTATTCGGCGCCACCTTCCGCAGCCGCCTGGCCCGGACTGAGGAAAAGGCAATGCGCGAAAAGGCCATGGAGCTCCTGAAAAAAGTGGATCTTTATGACAATATGAATGATCTTTCCACCTCCCTTCCCTACGGAAAACAGAGGCATCTTGAGATTGCCCGCGCATTGGCCACCAACCCCACCATCCTCCTGCTGGATGAGCCTGCCGCGGGAATGAATCCCCAGGAATCGGATGATCTGATGAAATTTGTCGGACGTATCCGGGATGAGTTTGACCTCTCCATCCTGATGATCGAACACCACATGCAGGTGGTCATGGGTATCTGTGAGCATATTTATGTACTTAATTACGGCGGACAGATCGCGGATGGCACTCCTGAAGAGATTCAGGCAAATCCTGCAGTGATAGAAGCATATCTGGGAGGCGATGACTGATGTTGGCAATTAGAAATCTGAATGTACATTACGGGGGCATTCATGCCCTCAGAGGCATAGACATCGACGTCCCGGACGGAAAGATCATCTCCCTGATCGGGGCCAACGGCGCCGGGAAATCCACCACCCTCAAATCGGTCATGGGCCTGGTTCCCAAATCGGACGGCCACGTGTACTGGGATGATCTGGAGATCACTTCCTCCAGGACCAAGGATATCGTGGCTGAAGGCATTATCCTGTGTCCTGAAGGCAGACGGATCTTTCCCGACCTGACGGTGGACGAGAATATCGCCGCCGGGGCTTATCTGAGAAAGAACAAGGCGGAGATAGCCAGAGACAGGGAGTGGGTATACAACCTTTTCCCCAGACTGTCGGAAAGAACATGGCAGCTGGGAGCCACTCTCTCGGGCGGAGAACAGCAGATGCTGGCCGTGGCCCGGTCCCTGATGTCCAAACCCAAACTTCTCATGCTTGATGAACCGTCCCTGGGGCTTGCTCCCCTGGTCATCAAGGATATATTCAATGTAATCCAGAAGATCAAAGAAGACGGCGTGAATATTCTGCTCATTGAGCAGAATGCCAAGGCTGCTCTCGATATATCCGATTATGCCTATGTTATGGAAACCGGTGTGATCACCATGGCCGGACCGGGAAAAGCGCTTCTCAGCGATCCCAGAGTCCAGCAGGCCTACCTGGGCGAATAAGCGGATGATCCTTGGAAATGAATAATAAATGCCTTCAGCTGTCATAGTATCCTGTGACATCTGGGGGCATTTAATCTATTCCGACGAAGAAATTGACGAGGTGGACAGATGATCAGGAAAAGAATAATCGTAAGATCAGTTTCGGAGTACCCCTTGAAAGGCATGCTGACTCTGCCGGATGATCTCTCAGAGCCGGTACCTGCAGTGGTGATGGTCCACGGTTCCGGACCCTCCGACATGGATGAAAGGGTGATGAAAATGACTCCCTTCCTGGACCTGGCCGAAGGCCTGGCAGGACATGGAATCGCTTCATTACGCTACGACAAGCGCACCTTTGCCTATCCGAGAAAAATGGCTAAGACCAGCGTTACCGTCAGGGAGGAGACCATCGATGATGCTCTGGAGGCTGTCAGGATACTGAAAAAAGACAGGCGGATCGATCATGACCGAATCTTCATCCTGGGCCACAGCATGGGAGCTATGCTTGCCCCCAGGATCGATGCCGAGGGAGGAGATGTCAGAGGCCTCATCATGATGGCCGGAACTCCTTACCGGCTGGAAGAGGTGGTGCTAAGGCAGCTTAAGCAGGCCGCAGGTTCACGATCCTTCCTGAGATGGATCGCAGGTCTTGAATACAAAATATTTGCCGGAAAATTCCGGGACCTTTACCGGATGAGCGATGACCGGGCAAGAAAAAAGAAGTTTGCCGGAAATATCAGCCTTTATTATTTTAAGGAGATGGGGCAGCGCACAGCCGCTGATTACCTGACGGACAGCCGGAAACCGGTCCTGATCATGCAGGGCGGCAGGGATTTCCAGGTGCTTGCCGGGGATGATTTCCAAAAATTCCGGGATCTTCTTTCCGAACGGGAAAACACAGTCTTCCATCTGTATCCCGATCTGAACCATCTTTTCGTAGAAGGAATATATGAGGATATCCTGAAGGCATCAAAGGATTACAGCATTGAGAGACACATCGGTGATGAAGTGATCGGGGATATTGCCTCCTTCATTTTATCTGTCAAATGATTTAAGGAGAAGAATATGTTTTTCATGATCGGGATTACTACGGGGAGAAAGGATCTTTCCCATAATCAGATGATAATCTGCAGTCACTGCGGAAAGTACGGAAGATATTCCGTCTATATGACCTACACGGTCCTGTCCCTGTTTTTTATCCCCTGCTTCAGATGGAATCGTAAATACTATGTGACCACCGACTGCTGCGGTGTGACCTACCGGCTGGATCCTGAAACCGGAAGAAAAATTGCCCGGGGAGAAGCTGTGGAGATCACTCCGGATAAGCTGACCCTGATCAGAGGGGAGGAGCGGGATTACGGTGTTAAGGAAAAAATAAAGATGGAAAAGAAAACCGGTTTGAAAACAGGGATAATCGGTGCCATGGATTCGGAAGTATCCTCTTTAAAGGAAGCCATGACAGACAGGAAAACCAGCTCTGTTTCGGGCATGGAATTCTGTGAAGGTAAACTTGACGGTCATGATGTTGTGGTTGTTAAGTGTGGGATCGGAAAAGTCAACGCAGGAAGCTGCGCCCAGCTCCTGATCAACATGTTCGGTGTGGACCGCGTGATCAACACCGGTGTGGCCGGATCCCTGGA
>CACZOS010000371.1 GCA_902782815.1 uncultured Lachnospiraceae bacterium
TGTATGGATACTCCTTTGGTAAAAGAAGAACGCACGCCGAAGTGTGCGAGATGCTTAAAAACTTTTAGCTATATTGTACCATTATAACATAAAAAAGCTCCCCGATGGGAGCTTTTTTCTAAATAATATTACATATTTTTTGTGGCGGCATCCATGTTTCTCTGACGGAGAGCTTTCAGAATGGAAGTCCCTTCTGGGGCGGCTGCAGCGCCGCTGTCAGCTGCTTTCCATTTCTCGATGTATTTTTTGGAAATGTCACTCATTGCCAGGCTGTTTCCGAAATAAATCTTACTCTCATCTTTTTTGAATGGCGGATTGCCAAACTGCAGGTCATTTGCCGCTTTTTCCAGATCGATCTTTCTCATATTCTCAAGAATTGAACTCATGGCCACACTCCTCTTCTTATTTACGGGAATCAATGGCGAATCCCGGTACCGTAAATGGTTTGTCGAATTAATCTGAGAATATTATATAGCATTTATCCGAAAAGCCGTTTATTCATAATGGTCATCATACTTGTAATAATATGACTTTTTCTAAAAATCCATCTCCAGCAGCAGGGGGGCATGATCTTGCCGGGGACCCGAATCCAGCATCTCCGACCGCAGAATACTTGGACATATCCGGTCACTGACCAGAAAATAATCGATACGCCAGCCGCTGTTGTTGATCTTGCTGGTTTTTACCCTCTGTGCCCACCAGGAATAGACTCCCTTTACCTCCCCGTGGATATGACGGAAAGTGTCGGTGAAACCGGCTGCCAGCAGATTGGTGAAGCCCTCCCTCTCCTCGTCGGTAAATCCCGGGGACATATGGTTATTCTCGGGATGGGCCAGGTCGATTTCTTTGTGGGCCACATTGTAATCCCCGCAGGAAATGACCGGCTTGATCCGGTCAAGCTTTTTGAGATAGGCAGCATATTTCCTGTCCCAGACCTGTCTTTCTTCCAGGCGCTTAAGCCCGTCCCCCGCATTGGGAGTGTAGACCAGATTGAAGAAAAAGTCCGGCAGTTCAAGGGTAATGAGGCGGCCTTCGCAGTCCATGGGTTCCGGAGCCCGAATGGCAGGGTAATCTGCCTTCACTTCCATACCTTTTTTGTAGAGCGCCATGGTGCCGGCGTATCCTTTCCTGGCCGGTTCCTTCGAACTCACCCAGACGAATTCATACTCCGGGAAAAAGTCAGCCAGAGCCTGGGCCTGCTTTTTGTTCATCCCTTTCTCGGGAAGCTTGGTCTCCTGCAGGGCAATGATATCCGCATCCTCCCGCGCGATCACGTCAAGCACATCCCTGGAAAGGGCGGCCCGGGGGCTGGTGCCTGTCAAAGCGGCATTGAGGGAATCGATGTTCCATGAGATAAATTTCATCAGTCTTCCTCCGGTTTCTTACTGACCTTCCTTCTCCTGTTTCTTCTTTTCTTCCAGTTTAAGGTATAGTTTTTCCGCTATGGATTCCGGCACGAAATCCCGTATTTCCCCACCATAAGCGGCGACATCCCGTACCATGCTGGAGCTTACGCAGGAAAAGTCGCTGTCGCAGGGGAAGAAGAGGGTGTCCACTTCCGGCTCGATCTTTTTGTTGGCATGGGCGTTCATCAGTTCAAATTCAAATTCCGTACCGGTACGGATGCCTCTTAAGATCACATTGGCTTTCTGTTCCAGCACAAAGTGCATCAGGAGACCGTCAAAGGATACGACCTCCACATTGGGGATATCCGAGGTTACCTCCCTGATCATGTCCATCCTTTCCTGCACGGAAAACAGGGGATTCTTGGCGCTGTTGTTCAGCAATCCGACGATCACGCTGTCAAAAATCTTGGCTGCCCTGCGGATGACATAGAGATGCCCCCTGGTCAGGGGATCAAAAGTACCGGGATAAACTGCTTTGCTCATGACTGCTACCTCTCTGCTTTACTCTCTGATCTTTAGTGTAATTGTCAGAATAAAGACATAATATATATAATAAGGATATAATTTATGATAGCATAATCGCTATGGGGGGTCAAAAATATTTTTTGTTTTTTCAAACATCCTGTACTCTTTTCCCTCAACATAATGTACAATGAAGATACTTAAAAGAAGACTGGAGGGGTAGAGCCTAATGAGCACAGAAAAAAAACGGAAGAAAGTGATCGGGATCACCGGCGGCACAGGCTGTGGAAAGACGGTGGTCATGGGTCTTCTTGAAGAGCGTTTCCATGCCGGCCTGATCATCGCGGATAAGATCGGCCATGAACTGATGTCGCCCGGAGGGGCCAATTATCGTGAGATCGTGGACTTTTTCGGTGAGGATATCCTTGACCAGGAAGGAAATATCGACCGGACAAAGCTCTCGGGTATCGTCTTTCATGACAAGGCAGCCATGGAGAAGCTGAACAGTATATCCCACCCCAATATCGAAAAGGCGGTGATCGCCAGGATAGAGGAGATGCAGCGGGATGAGGATATTCCTTTTATCGCCCTGGAAGCAGCGCTGCTGATTGAATGCGGTTATAAAAAATATCTGGATGAGCTCTGGTACGTTTATGCAGACGAGGAGACCAGGATCCGGCGGCTGATGGAAAGCCGGGGTTACAGTGAGGAAAAGAGCCGGGCGGTCATGAGAAATCAGCTGAGGGAAGAGGAGTATATAAAGAACAGTGACCGGGTGATCGACAACAGCGGGACAGTGGAAGAGACCTACGAAAAACTGCGGACCATCATCTGGGAAGCATCACTGGTGAAGAAAGATCTGAAAAAAGATTTCATGGAGCATATGGACCAGATCATCAATTTCCGAAACAACAGCGGGACGGTCAGTAAACATATGGCCATGAAAGTAACCGACGCCAGGCCGGGCTGGGCAAAAGGAGAGATGCTTTGCCAGGCATTCCATATGAATCCCATCGGGTCGGTCCATGGGGGCATGCTTTTTATCCTGGCGGACTTTGTGGCGGGTACCGCCGCCCTCACCAGGGGAAAGGTGGTCACCACCGCCAATGCCACGGCATATTTCCTCAATGCCGCCTACATGCCCAAAAAGCTTTACGCAGAGGCTTCGGAGATAAAGACCGGCCTTTGTCTGTCCACTTACGATGTGGTGGTGAGGGATGATAAGGATAAGATCATCTCTAAGATGGTGGTGGAATTCTACAATCTGCGGATCGATTTTGATGATTATGTAAATAATATGCTCCACCATGAGACAGATCTGTATTTCGATAAGAACGTATTCGGTGAAAACAAAGTGGAAGCCAAGGATTTCGGTCTTCTGGACGGGAAGATCAAAGAGGAATGATTCCGGAAAGTGAGTGGAGATGGAAGATTTAAAACTATTGCGGGAAGACCTGGCCCAGTGTGACGCCATCCTTCTTAATACGCTGATCATGCGGAACAGGATTGTGGAGCAGATCATGGCCTACAAAGAGCAGCACGGGATGAACATCATTCAGCCGGACCAGGAGAAAAAGCAGGCTATATGGCTTTCCGGAGCCCTGGAGGGTATTCCTCACCAGAAGGAGATCCGGAACATTTTTGCTGAGGTTTATCGAAACAGCAAGAGGATCCAGGCCAGAAAACTGTTTGATTATAATATCATTCTCATCGGATTTATGGGTGCGGGCAAGACCACCATATCCGATTATCTGAACACCATATTCAATATGGAAGTGGCGGAGATGGACCAGATTATTTCCCAGAGAGAAGGAATGAGTATCTCCGATATATTTGAGGAGTATGGGGAAGAATACTTCCGGGACGCGGAGACAGCCCTTCTCAAGGAACTGCAGCAGAAGAAAAACCTGGTGATCTCCTGCGGCGGAGGCGCACCCATGAGAAAACGCAACCATGCCGAAATGAAAAAGAACAGCAGGGTTGTCCTTCTTACCGCCACCCCCGAAACCATTCTGGAAAGACTGAAGGATGATCACAGCCGTCCTCTTCTTGAGAACAACAAGAGGGTGGAGTTCATCGCCCAGCTGATGGAGAAGAGAAAAAGCAGCTATGAAGCGGTAGCGGATATCATCATAGAAACCGACGGCAAGACTATACTCCAGATCTGCGAGGAACTGGTTCAGAAGCTCCAGGCTTCAGATCAGTGAA
>CACZOS010000372.1 GCA_902782815.1 uncultured Lachnospiraceae bacterium
TAATCCGTCAATTCAAGATCGTCTTCGATGATCTCCGAACAGATGTCAATACATTCATCACAGATGTAGACGCCATTGGGACCGGCGATCAGTTTTCTCACCATGTCCTGTGACTTTCCGCAGAAAGAACAATAACAAGGCTTATTATCGGAACGTGATGTCATCTTTTCACCTCATTTCAGGGTATCTGCTGTCTGCTTACTATATCAGCAAAGGTTACCGGGAAAACTCCCGGTAACCTTTTTGTCTTTAGTTCCGCTTATCCACAACGATATCGATCAGCCCGTATTCCACTGCCTCCTGGGCAGTCATCCAGTTGTCGCGTTCCGTATCCGCTTTAACCTTTTCATAAGGCTGGCCGGTATTCTCTGCAAGAATACGGTTCAGTTTTTCTTTTGTTTTTAAGATATGCTCTGCAGCGATCTCAATCTCGGTGGCCTGGCCCTGCGCTCCTCCGGAGGGCTGATGGATCATGATCTCCGCATTGGGAAGGGCCATACGTTTACCCTTTGTTCCCCCTGCCAGAAGAAATGCTCCCATGCTGGCAGCCATACCCATACAGATAGTGGAAACATCACATTTGATGAACTGCATGGTATCATAGATTGCCATACCGGCGGTGACTGAACCTCCGGGACTCATGATATAGAGATTGATATCCTTGGAAGGATCTTCCGACTCCAGGAATAACATCTGAGATACCACCAGACTGGCGGTCACATCGTTAACCTCTTCTCCCAGGAAAATGATCCTCTCCTTCAGGAGTCTGGAATAAATATCGTAGGACCTCTCCCCGTGGCTTGTCTGTTCGATTACATAAGGTACTAAACTCAAAGATATCCCTCCTGTTTAAAGGAAATTACTCTTCCTCAAATTCCAGCTCTTCTGTGGCTTCCTTGATCTCGGCCTGCTCCAGCAGGAAGTCAGCCGCCTTCTGGACCGCCAGATTCTTCCGCATGTTTTCTTTCTCTGCTTCACCCAGATAAGAAGCGATCAGTCCGGCCTCCATCTGATACATGCCGGCCATTCTGTCGTACTCGGACTGAAGATCGTCATCGTCTGCAGTGATGCCTTCCGCCTCAACGATAGCTTCCAGGACCAGGCTTCCTTTTACTCTGTCCTCAGCCTGAGGTCTCATGTTGTCTTTCAGGGTATCGATATCGGAACCGGTGAACTGGAGATACTGCTCAAAGGAAAGACCCTGGTAGCTGACTCTCTGTTTGAATTCCTCCACCATCTGATCAACTTCACTGTCGATCATGGCTTCCGGAATATCCATCTCGGCATTCTCTATAGCCTGACGGATCAGATCATTCTGCATCTTATCCCTGGCTTCTTTTTCTTTGTCCGCGGTAAGTTTGGAACGGATATCTGCCTTGTATTCTTCCAGAGTGTCAAAATCTGTGTAATCCGCTGCGAAATCATCATTCAGCTCATCAAGCTGCTTCTCCTTGATCCCCAGAATCTCCACATGGAATACGGCCGGTTTTCCGGCAAGTTCTTTTGCGTGATATTCTTCGGGGAAAGTCACTTCCACATCCTTGGTATCCCCGATATTGAGCCCTACCAGCTGATCTTCAAAGGTATCGATAAAGGAATGGGATCCGATCTTCAGATTCTGGTTTTCTGCCGTGCCGCCGTCGAAAGGAACACCGTCGATGGTACCGGCATAGCTGAGTCTGATCATATCACCGTCCTGAACAGGTCTGTCTGTTATCTCCACTTCCCTGGAGTTCTTCTCCTGGGCCTTCTTCAGTTCTTCCTGAATCTCCTCATCAGTAACCTCGGTGCTTTCCTTGTCTACAGTAAGGCCTTTGTACTGTCCGAGGGTAACCTCCGGTTTAACGGCCACAACAGCAGTATAGATCATATTCTGGCCCTTGCCGATCTGAGTGATGTCCACCTCCGGACGGGAAACGATATCCAGACCGCTCTCCTCCACTGCAGCCGGATAGCTGGACTGCATCACATCGTTGGCCGCATCTTCATAAAAAATGCCTGCTCCGTAAGTCTTTTCGATCACATTCATGGGGATCTTTCCTTTACGGAAACCCGGAAGGGTGAAAGAAGATTTCTGTTTGTTATATGCTCTCTTCATTGCGGCGTCGAATTCCTTCGCTTCTACCTCAATGGTAAGTTTTGCCATATTATGTTCCAAACGTTCAACCTGTACACTCATGATTAAGAATCCTCCTTAAATATACTCCTTATTCCTGTATCTTTCCTCTTTATTAAATGGATATAGATGTCAAAACACATTTTAGTATTATATCATGAGATATGACGGCTGTCCATAAATTTTTCCATCTAATCCCTCATTTTTCCATATTAATTATCCCTGGTATTTCTCCGCATCCGCATTGAATTTATCCAGCATATCCGGAATCTCATCTGCAGTGCTTACAAAATACCTTCCTCCCTGTCTGATCAGGTCCTCCTTCTGCCTGAACCCCCACTCACAGAGGATACAGTCGAGGCCGCTGTTGGCCGCGGTGAGGATATCCACCTCGGAATCACCGACATAAACAGCCCTGTCCCCGGAAACACCCAGCTGATCAAGGGCTGTGAATACCGTATCCGGAGCCGGTTTTCTCCGGACACCCGCTTCCTCATTTCCACCGATGGCAACCCGGATGTATTCAGAAAAGTATATGCGGTTTAATTCTTTGACCGCAGAATCGGCCTTGTTGGACACAATGGCCATATGATAGCCTCTTTTTTCCAGTTCCGCCATCATGGCCGGGATTCCGGGATAGGGTCTGGTCTTGTCATTGCAATGGATCTGATAGTAGGCCTTGTATTCATCCAGAAAAGCCCGGTAATCCGGATTATCTTCTCCGCCGGGAATGGATTTCGCGATCAGGAAAGGAATCCCGTTCCCCACATGCCTCCTGACCTGGTCCAGAGTGTGGACCGGATATCCGTACTTTTCCTGCAGATATACCACGGCATCCTTCAGATCTTCCAGAGTATCCAGTAATGTTCCGTCCAGATCGAAAACCACCGTATTGATTCTTTTCATACTCCGGCTCCTCCTGTCATGGGGCTTCCTCCTTGTAGATCGACTGAATGGCCCCGGTATCCACCACTAAGGCATTGGAAGTGTTTAAGGTAATATTCGGATGGGTCTTGTTCACCTGGTGAACCACCAGCTCGTCCCCGTCATCCAGGGATTTTAAGGGGATCATCAGGGCGAAATCGCTGAGTTTTACCGTTTTGACCGGTTTGCCGTTGACATAAACCCTGCTGTAGTCGGTAAAGAAATTCCCCATCACATAGACATGATTTTTGTTCTTCTTGAGTTTTTCCACCTTGACCTCTCTCATGGAATACTTAATATCAGAGGCTGTCAAAGCCTCTTCCCCCTCCCTGGAGAAGGAGGATCCGTAGAGAAGGTCGTACTGAAGCAGTTTCATATTCCTTTTATAATTTTTTGACTCCCTCATCACCTGATGATATTCATTCATCACCCCGCTGTGGATTCCCAGCTGGGAGAGGACGGAGGAAGAAAGCTGATAAGCCCGGAGGTTGCCGGACTCTTTTTTCCTGCGGTTTGAATTATATCCGTAATTGTCCCAGATTATATAGGAAGTCTTATACTTGGATCCGCTGGCCAGATCCTTGCTCTCAATGTTGAGACTGGGGAGATGATCCCCATAGAAGACCAGGATGGTGTTTTCATCCAGGCCGGACAGGCTGTCCAGCAGATTACCGATAAACCGGTCCATCTCATAAATCTGATTTACATAGTAGGTCAGGGTGTTCCGGTATCCCTCGCTGTACTCCGGATTCTCTACGGTGATCGTGGGATTCTCCACGGGTTTATCCGGATAGTCGCCATGTCCCTGAACGGAAATGGCATAAAGATAATCCGGACCCGGAGTGCGTTCCATGGTATCCAGGATATACTCCTCCAGCACGGCATCCCTGGCCCAGCCTGCTGCATTGGTCATGGTGATATTCATATTCTCCGAGGAGATAAAACAATCAAAACCCAGGTTGGATAAAACCTTGTTCCGGTCATAGAAGGAGGCATTATTATTGTGGATGACCGTACTGGTATATCCCAGTCCCTTCAGCCAGGTGGCGGCGCTCTCCGAAGTCCTCCGGTGAAGAATGCTCCGGTAAGGGTACTCGCCTGTTCCGAAAAATGAGGTATTCATACCTGTGATCACCTCAAATTCCGTATTGATGGTCCCGGCTCCGTATACGGGAACGGTCAGATATCCGCCTGTGGTCTCCTCCTGAAGACGATGGAGATTAGGCAGGGGATCCTGAGAGAGTTTTATCCCTTCCAGTTCCGTAATGTCAAACATGGATTCCAGCTGGATAAAAATGATGTTGGGTGTGCGGGTAACCTCCCCCTGGGGAGTCCTTTTCTTAAGACGCCGGTCCATGGTATCCTTCACTTTCTCCACCCTGTTCCTGGAGTAATCCACCGGGCGGTCGATCCCCGTATCGACAGCTGTGGCCACGAAAGAATACGCACTGCCGTAGTCCTTGTATCCGGCCATCAGATTATCAAACCTGGAGATCAGCATGCCCTTCCCCACGGCATAGTAGGTGGTGGCGGCAAACAGGGCAAGAAGCATCCCCACCAGAACCAGGTTGGTCTTGTAATCGAAGGATTTTCTGGCATTGGGACAGTATAAAAAAAGGGTGACCAGCCCCGCTATGGCCAGGATCAGGAGGACTGCCGCAAGAACAATCTGCCAGAGAGAGAAATAACTGGTGATCACGGGGATCGTGGATTTGAAGATGGTAAGATCCACGGCCGTAAAAGGTGTCTTCCGGCTGTCTGTGATGATGCCGTTGACCAGGCCGATCATGCCCCAGCAGAAAAAAATGATCCCGAAAGCAAAATATTTCTTGTTGACCAGAAAGACCAGGGAAAAGGTCACAAAGATGATGAACACGTTATATAAAAATACAAAGGTCCTGTTTTCCATGAAAAGAGCGAGGTCAGAAAAGGTCTTCCTCCCCATGTACTCCAGAAAGACGGTGAGCAGTAAAGACGCGGCGATATTCAGAACGAGAACCTTCCTGTTGGAAGGACACCATATTTTTTTCCACATTTTTCTTTACCTCTCCTCTGTCCTTTGCCTTATTCTCTCCCATGGAAAAGATAAGGCAGACAATCTCTTTCCCCTGAATATCGATGAAAATATCCGGTATGCGGACCCATGCCGCAATATCCGGATTTTTCTTTTGCAGACCATCAAATATGATATTTATCTCAATCTAAGCGGAATACCGCTGATGGAGAGATACACTTCCTCACTCAGAGAAGCGATCAGCTGGTTTGCCTTCCCGGCCATATCCGTAAAGATCCTTCCCAGACGGTAGGAGGAAACCATGGACATGCCCAGTTCATTGGTCACCAGGATCAGGGTCTTGTTCCCATCCCTTGCTCCCTTTATGATATTGCCCAGTTCCTTCATCACATCCGCCTCAATGCCGGCTATCTCTTCTTTGGATATGGTATCGAAATCCCTTTCTTCCTCGAAAAGAATGTTAGTGATCAGGACAGTGACACAATCCAGAAGGATAGTGTTCTTTTCCGTCTCCCGGATCACATCACCCAGATCTCTGTAACCTTCATAGGTCCCCCATTCCGAATCCCTTCTCTCCTGGTGAATCCGGATCCTCTCCTTCATATCTTCATCGGTGGCAATAGCGGTAGCGATGTAAAGTACACTCCTTTTCCCGTATTCCGCCGCTTTTTTCTCGGCAAGAACACTCTTTCCGCTTCTGCTTCCGCCGGTGATCATGATCACTTTTGACATAACAAACCCTCCATTTCCTTACTCATTCTTCCCCTCTTAAACTATCTTTTGTAATCCCCAGCCGGGCCCTCTCGGCCAAAAGCATGAACTGCATGGTCATAAATACACCCAGAAGAAGAACCCAGAGACTGTTGGTCACATATCCAAGACAACTGTTCAGACTGGACAGGAGGATAAAGGGGGCCCTGGCATACATGGCAAAAATGAACGCCGTCCCGAAATCCACACTCTTTCCCTCACTGTCTTTTGCCATGGACCTGCAGATCAAAGCGAAAAACAACATCGAAATCAGGAATCCGATGATCTTGGATCCATAGGCCACCAGCAGGCTGAATACCAGAAGTCCCTTCACCATGGGCATCATCTGAAGCAATGCCTGATTATCAAATGTATAATTCAGATCCGAAAACCTTATCTCGTATACCATACCGGAATGCTTAAGGATCATATTTGTTTTTGAAATGAGGAAAACTTCCTCAAAATCTCCGGGCAGATCTTTATCCTGAAAACTCTCCACGTCTGAATCTGCCTTAAGACAGATCAGCCCCTTCATCTGGATCTCAATGGGGCTTTCTATGGTGAAGGTCCCATTCTCCAGAGTAACCGCCGGGATCCCTCTGGAGACCAGATTGTTCAGGCCGCCCACGCTGGCATCCCATGCCCCAAAAGGGATCAGGGTTTCCAGAATAAAAGCCAGCAGGGTGATCAGGATGACGAAACCCACACGGAAACGTCTTTTCAGAGGCAACAGTTCTTTATATTGGCTCGGATGGAAAAAAGAGACCGGAAACTGGTCAAAAAATCCATACTTTACCTGTTCTTCCATAATTTCTCCTGTGTCTTAGGTTTAGTTTCTTCTGTAAATAATGGATGAGGCGATCCGGTCAGCGGTATCCTTGTCCTTTAACAGCTCTATCAGCTTCAGGGCAAAGGGAATAGCCGTCCCGACACCGCGGCTGGTGATGAGATTCCCGTCCATGACCACTTCCTTCTCCAGGTACTCCCCGCAGTCCTCTTCTGCTACTGCTCCCGGATATGAGGTTGCCTTTTTCCCTTTAAGGAATCCCAGCTCAGCAAAAACTGAGGGAGCCGCACAGATAGCCGCCAGCCATCCGCCGGCCATGTACTGTTCTTCAAGCAGACGGCAAAGTCCCTCATGGGCTTTCAGGTTCTTTGTTCCGGGCATTCCACCGGGCAGCACCAGCATTTGGGCCGGCATACAGACCTCTTCAAACAGAAGATCCGTCTCAATCGGAATATCGTGGGACCCCTTCACTTTTCTGGTTCCCATGACGGATACCGTCTTAAGGTCTGCACCGCTGCGCCTGATCAGGTCCACTGCGGTAAGCGCTTCCACTTCCTCAAATCCTTCTGCAAAAAAAACGTATACCATCTCTTCTCCTCCGTGCATACCATCGGTTTTCACCGTCTTTTCTGTCCTGATATCCGGCTCATCAGCCCTTTTCTTCGTTTCTTTTTAATCCCATTCATTTTATCCCAATTACTCCCTTTTATCAAGGGAAGACCCGCTTTTTTGTAAAAATTCTCTTTCGCAATTTTTCCGGATAGTGTATCTTTATCTCAGGAGAACCCAGATAAAAAGGAGATCAATTATGGAAATCGAAAGAAAATTTTTATTAAAGAGAATACCGGATAATCTTGAGGAATATCCCCATGACGAATTGAGTCAGGCCTATGTCTGTACTTCTCCGGTTATCCGGGTAAGAAAGAAGAACGAGGACTACATTCTGACCATTAAATCAGGAGGGATGCTGGCAAGAGAAGAGATTGAGATGCCCATCAGCGCCCAGACGTTTGAACATCTCAAAGGGAAGAGAGATGGCATGATCATCACCAAGACCAGGTACAAGATCCCGGAAGAACACGGTTATACTATTGAACTGGACCTTTTCCATGATGTCTATGAAGGCTTCTGTATGGCTGAAGTGGAATTTGAATCGGAGGAAGCGGCCCATGCCTTTCTCCCCCCGGACTGGTTCGGCACGGATGTTACTTATGACAGCCGGTTCCACAATTCCACCCTGTGTGCCAATTCTGCGGAAGATGTGGCGGCATTTATGTCCGGACTGCCCGGGATGTAATGAAAGAAGGTCCGATTCTTCTGGAGATAAGATTTTCTTTCTGTATAAAAAAATGTAAAATTGTTCACAAAGAATTAAGAAAATACCACCTTTCTTTTTTCCGGCGAATATACTATAATAGTGCCTAATGTAGAAAAAGAGGTTGGATATGGAAGACAATAAAGAATTTAATTTAAATGTGAATAAAGAACCGGATATAGAAAAAAATGAGCAGGAAATCTGTCTGTCCGTGGAGGAAGCCGTATCAGAGCAGCCTACGGGTGATCAGATGACTGAGAAGGAATCTCCTGAGCCGGAGGCGGTACAGGAGGCCATGGCGGAGAGATCTTCGGGGCCGGATAACGAGCCTCAACCGGAGGAACCCGCCGGACCGGATAGTGAACCCATACAGGAAAAAACCGCAAAACCGGATAATAATCCGGAAACAGAGAAAGTGCCGGATAACCCTGTCCCGAAAGAGAAGCCGGAGAAAAAGAAAGCCCGGTGGCCATGGATCCTGGCTCTGATCGTGCTTCTTGCAGGCGCTGTATACGGGGGAGGATACTACTATTACTCTTCTCATTTTCCCCACGGGATCTATGCCAATGGCAAGAAGCTTGGAGAACTAACCGTTGAACAGGCAGAAAAAGTATTTACCGAAGATCTGGAGTCCCATTCCATCACCCTTAAAGAAAAGGAGCGGGAAGAAGTCATTGACGCCGCTGCCATCGGCACGGTGATCGATGTGGGAACTCAGGTTCAGGATCTGTTCGACTCTCTGAATCCTGCTTTATGGTTCACCAATATTTTCGGGAAAAAGGAAAATAAACTGGTCCTGGATGTCACTTACGACCAGGAAGCCATGACCGCCGCGGTAGATTCTCTGGAAGCCTTCAAGGAAGAAAACGTGGTGGCACCGGTAAATACCAGTATAAAAGCCGGGGAAACCGAGTTTGAGATCGTTCCGGAGGTCCTGGGCAACACCATCCTGAGGGATGATCTTCTTACCGCCATCGACGAAGCTCTGGCCACATGCCAGACCTCCATCGACCTGGAGAAGAAAAACCTTTACCTGCTTCCCCAGTATTTCGCCGATGACGAGGTGGTTAAAACTGCCCTGGAGACAGCCAACAAATACTCCCATGGAACTATCGTCCATGATTTTTCCTACGCTACGGAGACCATAGACTACCAGACCATCAAGGACTGGATCATCATCTCCAAGGATTTCGAGGTAAGCTTAAGCAGCAGCGATGTGGGTGATTATGTGGAGTCCCTGGGTAAAAAATACAATACCATGGGAAGCTCCCGTCCCTTCACCACCGCCTACGGTTCCAAGATCAACGTGTATGACGGGGATTACGGATGGAGGATCGACTTTAAGAAAGAGAAGAAGAAACTGATCAAGGAGATCAAAAGCGGTGAGGATGTAAATCGAAAACCCATCTACTCCTACACTGCCGCCATCCAGACCGAGAAGACCGACATAGATGATTCCTATGTGGAGGTCAGCATCAGCAGGCAGGAATTATGGCTCTTTATCGACGGTGAATGTATCCTGAATACTTCCGTGGTAACCGGCAGGCCCGGGTTCGATACGGAAAAGGGTGTATACGGAATCACCTATAAGAAAAGAAATGAGGTGCTGGAGGGATTCAATGCGGATGGCACCACTTATGCCTCCCCGGTAAGCTACTGGATGCCCTTCAACGGTAATCAGGGCCTCCATGATGCCAGCTGGAGAGACAGCTTCGGCGGAAGCCTCTACAAGACACAGGGGTCTCACGGCTGTGTCAACTGTCCAAGCTGGGCCGCAGCGACCCTCTACAAATATGTGGATGAGAACTTCCCTGTGATCATTTATTAAGAATAAACATAAAGACGGAAAAACGGCTTTCTTCAAAAGTAAGAAAGCCGTTTTTCCGTCTTTTATTATTTAAGGCTTGATCGTAATTTACTGTCTGCTTCTTATCGTCTGACCTTGGTTCCCCGGCCGTCCCGGCCTGCCAGTTTAAGCTTAGACAGATAAAGCTCCTTGTCTTTATAGAGGATAAAGGAAGAGGTATCCCCATTTTCACACAGATAAACTTTAATCACTTCATCCCCGTCCTTCAGGCTCATTCCTCTGAGACCCACAGCCGTCTTCTTTTTCCTTCCGATCTCCTCCAGGGAGAAACGGAGGAAATAGCCATTGGCGCTCTGGAGAACGATACTCTTCTTCTTTTTGTCGTCCACAGGGAAGAAGCTGATATGAACGATTTCATCGCCCTCAGCCAGTTTTGTGGAGGCCACACTCTTTTTGGATACCTTGTACTCCGTCCCTTCTACAAATTTCACCATGGACTTTTTGGTGACAAAGAGAATCTCCGTCTTATCCAGCCGGCTCATGGGAATGACCGCCAGAATGTTCTGGCTGGTGTGGTCATAATTACAGACATTGTCCAGCGGGATCCCCTTGTCTCTCAGGCGTCCGCCGGGCAGGTCGGATATTTTCAGCTGGTGCATCATCCCGTCATGGGTGAAGAGGGAAAGACGGTCAGTGCTGAGACAGGGAACGATAAACCGGTACTCTTCATACACTGTATCCTCATTTCTCTCAAAAGTCTGCTTATCCATCATTTTCCCGTAACCGAAACGGTCCATGACAAAGACAAGCTCCTTCTCCTCGGGGGGAGCTTCCACCACCACTGCCGCTTTAGCGGTGGTCAGAGCGGTTTTCCTGGCAAAGCCATACTCCTTTTTTATCTTGAGCAGATCCTTTTTTATGACCTTTTTCATTTCTTTTGGATCATTCAGGATCTTTTCGTACTCTTTGATCTCGGTAAGGAGCTTTGCGTACTCTTCCTGAAGAGCCATAATCTCAAGTCCGATCAGACGATAAAGGCGCATCTCCAGGATGGCTGTGGCCTGTTTTTCGGTAAAGCGCAGTTTTTCTGCCTGTTTTTTGGATTTCTGAGAACGAAAACGGATTCCCTCCGTCTTCCCTTCGATCAGACAGGCCCTGGCTTCCTTTATATTTGAGCTGCCACGCAGGATTTCAATGATCAGGTCGATCACGTCACAGGCGCGGATAAGACCTTCCTTGATCTCTTTCTGCTCATAGGCCCTGTCCAGGAGAGTGGTATACTTCCTGCGCATGAGTTCATGGTGAAAAAGGGCATGATGATGCAGGATATCCTTAAGGCTCAGCTGCTCCGGCCTCCCATTTACGATGGCCAGCATATTTACTCCGAAGGTATCTTCCAGCCTTGTTTTTTTGTAGAGCAGATTCTTCAGTCTTTCCACATCGGCATTTTTTTTCAGTTCCAGTACGATGCGGATCCCTTCTTTGGATGATTCGTTGGATACGTCCACGATATCCGTGGTCTTTCTTCCCTCGATCAGGCCTACCACATCCGAAATGAACCGGCCGATATTCGCCCCGATCATGGTATAGGGGATTTCGGAGATCACCAGTTTATCCTTCCGGCTCCTTCCTTTTCCCTGTTCGAATTCCACCTTCCCCCTGAGCTTGATCTTCCCGCTTCCGGTTTCATAGATTTCCGCCAGATCATGCTCATTGACCACGATTCCTCCTGTGGGGAAGTCCGGTCCCTTGACATGCTGCATCAATTCTTTTACGGTGATCTCTTCATTGTCCAGATAGGCAATCATACCGTCCACAACCTCACTGAGATTGTGGGGAGGGATGGAGGTGGTCATGCCCACGGCAATTCCCTCCGCGCCGTTGATCAGAAGATTGGGTATACGGACGGGAAGAACCACAGGTTCTTTTTCCGTCTCATCAAAATTGGGCTGAAAATCCACGATGTCTTTATCCATATCTGCCAGATAGACATCCTGGGTGAACTTCTGCAGCTTGGCCTCGGTATAACGCATGGCCGCTGCGCCGTCTCCCTCGATGGATCCGAAATTACCATGCCCGTCCACCAGGGGCATCCCCTTTTTAAACTCCTGCTCCATCACCACCAGGGCATCATAGATGGAAGTGTCACCGTGGGGATGGTATTTACCCATGGTATCACCCACTATACGGGCTGATTTACGATGGGGACGGTCCGGACGAAGTCCCAGTTCCTGCATGGCATAGAGAACCCTTCTCTGGACCGGTTTCAGTCCGTCCCTGACATCGGGCAGGGCTCTCTGACAGATGACACTCATGGCATAATCGATATAGGATTTCTGCATAAGATCAGAAAACTCTGATTTGATGATTCGTTCTGACATAATCTCCACCTGCCTCTATACATCCAGCTCAGCATCCTGAGCATGGTCATGAATAAACTCTCTTCTGGGGGCGACTTCGCTTCCCATCAGCATGGAGGTGATCCGGGAAGCCTGTCTTCCGTCTTCAATCTCCACCTGTTTGAGAATGCGGGTCTCGGGACACAGGGTGGTCTCCCAGAGCTGATCCGCATCCATCTCTCCCAGACCCTTATATCTCTGAAGGGTAAAGGAGCCCTTATGGGTTTTCCGGTATTTCTCCAGCGCCTTGTCATCGTAGAGGTATTCCTCCTTACCCTTCTTGGGAATAGCCTTGTATAAAGGGGGCGTGGCAAGAAATACATGGCCCTGATGGATAAGATCCGGCATGAAACGGTAGAAGAAGGTCAGCAGAAGGGTTGCGATATGCGCCCCGTCCACATCGGCATCCGTCATGATGATGATCTTGTGGTAGCGAAGTTTGCTGATGTCGAAATCATTACCGTAACCTTCGGAAAACCCGCATCCGAAGGTATGGATCATGGTCTTGATCTCGGCGTTGGCCAGCACCTTATCCATGGAGGCTTTTTCCACATTGAGTATCTTCCCGCGGATGGGAAGGATAGCCTGGGTCTTCCGGTTCCTGGCAGTTTTGGCGGATCCTCCGGCAGAATCTCCCTCCACAATAAAGACTTCACACTCTTCCGGTTTCCTGCTCTCACAGTTGGCCAGCTTTCCGTTGGAGTCAATGGAGAATTTTGACTTACTGATAAGGTTGGTCCTGGCCTTCTCCTCAGCCTTACGGATCCTGGCGGATTTCTCCGCGCAGGAAAGAATATTCTTCAGTTCCTCGAGATGGCGGTCGAAGTACATGGTCAGTTCCTCTCCCAGGACCTCGGAAACCGCTTTCCCCGCATCCGCATTATCCAGTTTTGTCTTGGTCTGCCCCTCAAAACGGGGTTCCTTATGTTTTATGGATATGACAGTGGTCATCCCGTTTCGGACATCCGTGCCGGTAAAATTGGGATCCTTTTCCTTCAGGATACCCAGGTCTCTGGCGTACTGATTCATGACCATGGTAAATTTTGTCTTGAAACCCGTGATGTGGGTTCCCCCCTCCAGGGTCCCTATATTATTGCAGAAACCCAGTATCTCTTCCTGGAACTCATCCACGTACTGGAAGGCGATCTCCACATCGATTTCTTCCACTATCCGGTGAAAATAGACGATCTCACTGACAGCATGCTTTCCTTTATTCAGATCCTCCACATAGGCCTTGAGCCCTTCAGGCTCATGATAGACCACTACCTCCTCCTCACCGGCCCGACGGTTCTCGAAGCTGATGGTTAAATGCGGATTCAGGTAGGCAGTCTCATGGAGACGGTTCTTGATGGAAGATGCCTTGAAATAGGTCTTGTCAAAAATCTCATCATCGGGAAGGAAGGTGACGGTGGTGCCGGTATCTTCCTTTTTGCATTTGCCGATCATCTCCAAAGGAGCGACCGCTTTACCCCTCTCAAACATCTGCTGGTATACCCCGCCCTCAGTCTGGATCCTTACTTCCAGCCAGACGGAAAGGGCATTTACCACGGAGGCACCCACACCGTGAAGGCCTCCGGAGATCTTGTAGCCGCCGTCCCCGAATTTTCCGCCGGCATGGAGCATGGTGAAAACCACCTCCACAGCGGGAAGTCCGGTTTTGTCATTGATGCCGACGGGAATTCCCCGGCCGTTGTCGGAGATGGTGGCAGTTCCGTCCTCATCCAGTATTACGCTGATCTTATCACAGTAGCCTGCCAGATGTTCATCCACAGAATTATCCACGATCTCATAGATCAGGTGGTTAAGCCCTTTGGTGGAGACGCTGCCGATGTACATCCCGGGACGTTTGCGTACTGCCTCCAGCCCCTCCAGTATGGAGATACTGTTGGCATCATAATTATCCTGCTGCATGATCTATTCCTTCTCCATGATGGCAGCGGTCACCTCATTTAACCGCATACCGTTGGATCCTTTCAACAAAACGATGTCTTCTTTATCTATATGGCCGGTCAGAAAGGCGATGAGGGATTCCCTGTCAGGAAAATGCCGGGTGACGATCCGGTCATTATGCTCCCGGACCCCGCGGAGGATCTCCCGGGAAAGATCACCGTAGACAAATACCTCATCCACTTTTTCCCCGGCAATGTATTCTCCGATCTGATAATGGTATTCCTTCTCCTTCTCCCCCAGTTCCAGCATGTCAGCCAAAACCGCTATCCTTCTTCCCCTGATCCCGTCCATGGTGGAGAGAACGCGGACAGATGCCCTCATGGAATCCGGACTTGCGTTGTAGGTATCATCAATGATCTGGCAGGCTTCAGCCCGGATCATCCTCTGTCTCTGTCCGTGGAAACCGGTCAGTTTCCCGGCCGCTGCTTCAAGATCAAGTCCCATCTGATGGGCCGCTGCCAGGGCCACCAGGGCATTCCTGACATAATGATCCCCCATAACCTCCAGGTTCACCGGCAGTTCTCCTCCCTCATAATGGAAAAGGAAACTTGTGCCGCCGTTCCCGGTAACAATATGGTCGGCCCGGTAATGGCAGTCGTCCGCCAGACCGTAGAACCATGTCTTAAAGGGCAGCTTTCCCCGGTATCTCCTGAGGAAGGGGTCATCCCCGTTTAAGAAGACCATCCCATCCTCGGGAAGTCCTTTCAGGATATCCATCTTCTCCAGGCAGATGTTCTCCTGGGTCTTCAATTGGGCAATATGGCTGACGCCGATAACGGTGACCACAGCCATATCGGGCCGGATCATCCTGGTCAGCTTCTCGATCTGGCCCCGTTCACTCATACCGATCTCCAGTACTGCCGCCTGGTCCCGGCTGCTGAGGTGAGCCAGAGTGAGGGGTACGCCGATCTGGCTGTTCTGGTTTCCCATGGTCTGAAAGACCTGCAGGCCGGAAGAAAGGGCACAGGCGATCATCTCCCTGGTGGTTGTCTTTCCCACGCTTCCCGTTACGGCCACCACCGGAAGATCCATCCTGCTCCGGTAAGCGGTTCCCACCTTCTGCATGGCCTCCAGGGTGTCGTCCACCCTGATCCAGGGTTTGTCTCCCTCCGCCCGGTCATGCTCCTGGGTAAATGTGGCTCCGTTCAAACTGAGTGCCCCCTCGATAAACCGGTGGGCATCCACCCTCTCACCGATAATGGGCACAAAAATACTATCCTCATTTCCTGTCCTGGAGTCGATGGAAAAGTCTTTGATGACCTTATTTTCATCGCCGCAGAGGAGCTCTCCTCCGGTGATCTCCAGGATATCTTTAATAGTAATATTTTCCAATTCTGCCTCCTGTACTCTCTATCTGTTAATCAGCCTCCCTCTGCCGGAGAGGATAAAATCTCCTCCGAGACAAAGAGAAAGCCCTGCCACGATCATTCATGGCAGAGCGCTGAACTCCTTCTCTGA
>CACZOS010000373.1 GCA_902782815.1 uncultured Lachnospiraceae bacterium
CAGTTTCTCCTGACCTCTTGCGGTCATGACAACCCTGGCACCTTCTTTTGCAAACAGTTCAGCCATGGAAAACCCCATTCCATAACTTGCACCGGATACGATTGCTACTTTTCCTTCTAACATTTTTGCCTGCATATTGTTTTCCTCCATCATTTTTTTATTTGCCAAAGCCAAGTCCATCCACCCAGTCCCTGACAGCCTGTTCAGAAGAATCCACTTCGCCGCCCCGAATTGAAAGTGCATCATCAAATCTTACCGTTGCATTTGCGGCGTGCCCCTCCATCGTCTTTCTCGCATTTGCCCCATTTGAACTTCCCTCATGTGAGAGGAAAGGTATAATGGTTTTCCCAGAAAGATCATACGTATCGAGGAAGGTGTACATCGGCATAGGTATGTCATACCACCATACCGGGAATCCAAAGAACACAGTATCATATTCCGCCATCTGTTCGTCCGTCAGATCAATGTCGATTTCCGGCCTGGCATCTTCATTCTGTTCTTTCTTTGCTCTGTCCACCGTTTCATCATAATCCTCGGGATATGCTTCCTTTGCCGTTACTCTGACAAGATCTGCACCCGATTCATCCGCGATCCAGTGAGCCATGCTATCCAGATGCCCTGTGTATGAGAAATAAATAACAAGTGTTTTACTGTCTCCTGTAGTTTTTTCTTCCGGATCTGCAGCTCCTGTTTCCGGAGTCAGAACCGGTCCGTCTTCATCCAAAGCTTCACTCAATGTTTCAGCTGTCTGCGTTTGAGACAATGCTTCAGACTCATTTTTCTTCTCATTCTGTACCTGACTGTTTGCTCCGCATCCTGCCAAAGCAAGAAGCAGAACCAGGCCAAGCAATATCCCCATCCATCTTTTTGTCTTCATATCAGATCTGCTCCTCCTTATTCAGCCAACTCTATACGGACGTCATAGGATCCTTCCAATGCTGCGATCTCACCGAGCGGAACGGTGATCACACCGATATTCACCTGGTCGCCATACTGCTCCGATTCGTCCTCATCTTCAAACAGGACCGTAAAATATGGTGCATTGATTGCATAATCTATATCCCCGTTCAGCCATCCGTAATGCACCTCGTCTTCATTGTAGGGAAGATTTTCTGTCACCCCGCAAAAATCGTGGGAATATCTGCTCACATGCTGCGTCATGGGAAGTTTTTCAATTAATGCTTTTGCTGTATCACAATCGTTCAATACTCCCGTGATAAGCGTATCTCCAAAGTACATATTGATCTTTGTACCGCCCTCCATTGGTATCCTTGTCGGCATTGACTTGTCCTCGGTTTGCATATCCGCTCCATCCTTTGCAACTTTTACATCTGATGCATCATCCGTCTCTGAAATGTCTGATGGATCTTCCTGTATAGCCGCTTCTTCAGGCTCCCCGGCAGGCTGCTTCTGTTCCTGTATTGTCGCCACTTCCGTACTTCCGGTTCCGCATGCCGTTACAGATACGCAAAGCAGGCCTGCCAATATTAAAGCTATCGTTTTTTTCATCTCTTTTCCTCCTCAAATGCATCGCTTTACGTCCTTTGTTTGCATTTTATCCAAGCAGTCAAGAAATGTCCAATATCTATATTGCATTATTAGTTATTCTCTATTAGAATATCTATGGAGGTGACCTGTATGGAGATCAGAGTACTGAGATATTTTCTGGAAACTGCCAGGGAAGGCAACATGACTAGAGCTGCCGAACGGTTGTTTATCTCGCAGCCTACAATGTCAAAGCAGCTGAAAGAACTGGAAAAGGAACTGGGAACAAAGCTGTTCGTCCGCTCCAACTATAACATCCAACTCACTGAAGCCGGTATACTCCTCAGGGAACGCGCCGAAGATATCCTTTCTCTTGTCGACAAAACCGAAGCGGAGTTTAAAGCACTGGATCAGATCAACAGCGGTGACATCTATGTCGGTGCCCCAGAATCCGAAGCAATGAGCCTTTTCGCTGATATCGTGTGCAAGCTTCAAAAGGATCATCCAAAAATCCGATGCAACATATACAGCGGAAATATGCAGGATGTATGTGAAAAACTCGATAAGGGTTTACTCGACTTTGCCATAGTAATGAATTCTGTGGATATGACCAAATATAACTGTCTCCCCATGTTAACGAAAGACCACTGGGGAATAGTATTCAGAAATGACGATACCTTATCAAAGAAAAAGTCATTCTCCATATCTGATTTAAGAGACCTTCCGCTGATCTGTTCAAAACAATGGGTTGACCACGATCTGCCTGACTGGTTTGAGTACGATCTTAAGGATGTCAATATCGTTGCAACTTACAATCTTCCTTACAACGGGGCAATAATGGCCAAAGCCGGGATTGGTTATGCCATTATGCTTGACAAGCTTGTTGATACCGGCAGTGACAGCGATATTATCTTCCGGCCCTTAAAAGAAGCTCCAATTGCCGAGATGTTTATCATCTGGAGGAAAAATCAG
>CACZOS010000374.1 GCA_902782815.1 uncultured Lachnospiraceae bacterium
GGGGATATACCGAACCGTATCTGCCGTTACTGAAGGATCGAGGAATTCCCATTGCCTATGACGGATCAGATCACCCCTTCCTGCCCCACGGCCAGGAAGGAATGAAGTATGCGGATTACGTGTTCTTCTCCGATGATGTCTCGGATGAAGACCAGCTTCGAAAACAGATGCAAGACATTACCGCTATGGGGCCTGAACTGGTGGTAGCCATGAGAGGAAGTCTTGGAAGCCTGGCCCTTGCAGGCGAAAGATATGAATCTTTTGGCACCGTCAACTGCGACCTGGTAGATACGATGGGCGCCGGGGACAGCTATATCGCCGGTTTTCTAAACGCCTGGCTGGAGGGAGCGGATCTTACAGAATGCATGAGAAAAGGTTCGGAAAATGCGGCAGTTACCATTGCCTATAAAGGTGCCTGGTGAAGCAGAGCCTGGGAAAGAATTTTGGGCAGAATAGTATGAAATACTATTCTGCCCTTTAAAATGAACTCTGATTTCGATATAATTACAGAGATAATTATTTTAAAAATGTCTGACACAGAATGCAGTGGGAGGATTCTATGAAAAAAACATCTATTGCGATAGGTGCTGCCGTGATATTTGCTGTACTGGTTTTGATGGTGGCACTACTACAAACAGGTCCGGGAAAGGAAAAAGAGAAAGACAATCCTATGGGTTTTGCGCCTGATCCGGCTCTCTATGTACATGCGGTGAGTGATTCTGATGATATGGAAGCATGGCAGAAATGGCAAAGCATTCATGATGAGGATTTCCAGGAAGCTAAGCCGGAAGAAAAATACTTTTTCCTGCCTTCCTCAGCGGGAAAGAGTACGGTCGACGTGCACAATGCCTACAACAAGAAGATCACGCTCAATGGGGTACAGATCGGACCTCATCAAACGAAATCTGTCCCTTACGAGGCTGAGGTTTCCTACCCTGTCGCTGTCGGATGGAATCACTATACCCTCATATTGATGAACTCAAACGCCGAAGCGGCGATCTATGTCAACAATCCAGATGCAGACGGAAATGGCATGGACCTTATGAGTTATTTAAGTGAAAATAAAAGTAACAAAGCCTCCGCAACAGGTGCAATTGTGACTCCCGACGGCAGGATCGACAATACGCCCATCAAAAAAATCAAAGGAAGAGGCAACACTTCCTGGGGAAAGCCGAAGAAAAGTTACAACATCACTTATGACGAAAAGGTGGCCATCGCTGGAATGGATGAGAACAAGACATTTTCAATTCTGGCAAATTACCAGGATGATTCATTGTCACGTAATCGGATCCTGTATGATCTGTCCGATGCTGTCGGTATGCCTTATGCCTCGGAAAGCCGGTATGTGGATTTCTATGTCAATGGATTTTACTGGGGATCTTACCTGCTGTGTGAGAAGATCGAACCGGGAAGTCTGCTCCCAGAAGTCAACGAAGAAGACTATCTGAAAGACGATTTTCCATTTGTCATGGAGGTCGATCCAAGTGCCGGCGACGACGATTACAGTTTCAGCAGCAATGGACTGACGATCACCATCGTTTCTCCAAAGATCGATCCCGGAGAGCCCGGCTATGAAGAGGTCAAAGAATATGTAAAAGATAAATTTGATCATTTCTATGCGTCAACAGCACCTTTTGGCAATCTCGCCGAGACAGCGGATGTTGAATCGGTCGCCAAGCTTTATCTGATAAATGAATTGGGCAAGAATTGGGACACCGGCGCCGCGAGCACATTTTTCACCTACAGGCAGGATGAGAACGGCAAATACAAATTCTACGGTTCCCCAGTGTGGGACTATGACAACTCCATGGGAAACGCGACCGGTGTTAAAGATGATCTGACCAGTATGGGGGTAGAAGACTATGAGGAATACACAGGATGGTGGTGTCAGCTCAAAGGAAAACCAGACTCCGGCGACAAACCATCTGATAATATCATTGCCCGAATATCACAAAATGCTGACGTTCAGGCGATAGTTCCCACCATATGGTTCGAGGACTTCATGCCGGCACTCGAGCATTATTCCGGGAATTCATACAATGAGCAGATTGATACTGAATTAAAAACAAGGGAAGAATACCTTGATTTGATTCAGGATTCGGCCCAGATGAATTACACTAGCGGGTGGTTGCTTTGCACGAGTCCATGGATCGCAGATCATTCCACATTAAAC
>CACZOS010000375.1 GCA_902782815.1 uncultured Lachnospiraceae bacterium
AAAATGCTCCCTCTTTCTTCACGATCTCCACCATGGATGCCGTATCGAACTTATCATCATAAGCATGGTCGATGCAATATCTCAACTCATCCTCGGTAAAATCCGT
Source organism: uncultured Lachnospiraceae bacterium (assembly GCA_902782815.1). Lineage (GTDB taxonomy): Bacteria > Bacillota > Clostridia > Lachnospirales > Lachnospiraceae > Anaerobutyricum. The sequence goes on from CACZOS010000375.1 coordinate 107, forward strand.
CAGAAACAGCTTCATCACCTCAAAGGCAACCTGGCGGTAATCCATACCGGCAAGTTTGTCAAAAGGAATCTCCAGGGCGGGGATCCGGTCGGGAACATAGAGTCCCCCCTGGTCTGCCAGACCCTTTAAGATAGCCTGGGAAGCGGTCACTGTCTCCCGGTTGTCACGTGTACTTCTATAAATCAGATCCATATTTACCTCCTGTAATCGGCCTTCGGGGAAGGGATGATCTCTTATTTCTTTGAAGACGGTTCAAAACAATGCAGGACCTATCTCCAAAAACTTCAGATAATTATAACATAGGACAGTCTCCGGCACAAGCATGCCTATTGCATTCTACAGGTTTTTCAGTCATTTAAAGTTTAACAGTAATTTAATATCTCCATAAATGATTCTTAATAAGGTGAGGGTATACTAGCACTGTATGATTATCGTTTCTCTTGCAAATTCATCTGTGACGATATATTGGGGTATCTTTCAGCAGACAGCACTGGCTGTACTTTTTTCAAAAGAATGAATGAAAGTGAAACGACAGAGGCTGACGCATGATTTTATGCGTCAGCCTTCATTTTTGTCACTGTTCAGATACATGGCCATTAATAGTTACACTTTATGCCTGATGTTCGGATACATAAAAGCGGATGGCGGAAATGAGAAATACAAATCCCACCAGGATACAGACCAGTGTGGCTGCCTTAAAATATAGATAAGAGAACCTGGTTGAGGTGACATCCACTCCGAAATTCCCGAAATAGGATGTGATCATTGGTATATTTCCGGTAAAATTCTCATAGTATCCCACAAATACCGTGAGGGGATTGAAGAGATTGGCGATAAGACAAAGGACGGTCACGCCGGAGGCAATCTCCCCGGACCCGCTGAGGGAAAGGCTTATGTTTCTTATAACCTCCAGAAAGAGCAGGATTCCGATGGACAGCATAAAATAGGTGAATACCGTCCCCGCGAAAGCGAACACCGACCTTTTATTTATGCTGTAGCAAAACAGCGCGATACTGCCGCCCCAGAAAGAAAAAATGGCAATGATCCCCAGCAGCCTGATAATCTTCAAAAGACTGATTCCGCTGTAGATGCAGGACAGGGTAATGATCGGGAGACTGGAGGAAAAAACCAGCAGATTGGTGAGGATCAGCACATAAATCTTGGCGATGATCCGATATCTCACCACCCCCGGGATCATCATAAACTGTTCGGAGACAGTTCTGTCCGTATCCTCCATGGAGGAGACCGCAAAGGGGATCAGAATAAAAACAGCCATGATCTGTACGGAACTCAGGACCAGAAACTGAGCCAGGAAGGAAGACCGGCTGGAGTAGTAACCTGCCTGCATGGATTCATTATGGAAGAAAATAAAAAGGATGGTTACGAAGGCGAGCAGTGAATTGTAAAAGATAAGAAGGATAGGCAGACGGATGCTCCGCCCTTCCTTCAGCATCTCAAGCCGAAACATGGAATTCTGCATAATTACCTCCACATAAACTGATCCAGATCTATGGGGTCACGCATGTACCGGCAGACCGAGACGCCTGCCTCCACCAGTCTGGAGAGCAGACGGGCTTCCTCATTGTCCCCTCCGGAGAAGAGCAGGATGACGTCTTCCCCGTTGACCGTGACCCGTTCCACCAGTTCGTCCTCCCTGAGGACCCGGACCGCCTCATCCATCCCTTCGAGGATCTTCATCCTGATGGGACTTTCCCTGAGGGCTTTCTCATAACAGGATTCCACGGTGCCGCTGGCCACCACCTGTCCCCCCTCGATCACGGCAATATCCGTGAGGAAAGAAGGGATCTCCGGGTACATCTGGGTACTGATCACCAATGATTTTCCCTGTTCCCACAGCATCCAGAGGTAGTCCAGCATCCTTTTCCGGTAGGCGGGTGCCATATCACAAAAGGGATCGTCCAGGAAAAGCCAGGAGGGCTCATGAAGAACAGTCTTGCCCAGACAAAGGAAAGGCTTCAGCTCTCCTGGGATTTCCCGGATAAAACTGTTCCTGTACTCCTCCATCTCAAGAAAATTCAGAACCTCATCCACTCTTCTCCCCCTGTAACGTCCATTCACCTTATAGAGGGCAAGGAAGACCTCAAAGTATTCTTCTACCGTAAGCTGTTCAAAAAATCCGTACTCCTTGGGCATATACCCCGTCTTCAGATAAAGAGACTGGGAGGAGTGGACGGATTCCCCATCCAGAAGCACTTCCCCGTAACCCGGTTTAATACTTCCGACTGCCGTCTGGAGGATCATGGTTTTGGCTGTCTGGTCAGATCCCAGCAGGCCGAAGATCACTCCGTCGGACAGAGGCAGATTCAGATTATCGACGATCTTCTTCTTTTTTTTGTAAAGTGAAATATTCCGGAATTCCAGCATAGCCGTCTCCTGCTCATTCTTTATATACCGTCTTCTTCATCCAGACGGAAAGGATCGGCAGATTATAGTTCTCCGCATCCTCGGACTGTTCGTATTTTATCCTCATGATATTCATCTCGGAGAGATATGGTTCCAGATCTTCAATACCCATCTGATCATCCGTCCCGGGGAGGATTTCCTCCCACTCCTTGGTGCTGAGACGATAGGCATAGATCTTACCTGTATAATCATCATGACAGCGTGCCATGGCCCACATCAGTTTATTGGGATCAAAACGATATTCCGTCTCGATTTTCTCATTCTCCGAAGCCTGGGTAAGCAGATCATCATAGGTCAGATTATTCTCCAGAAATTCCCGGTTGATATCCACCTGATATTCCATTTTTTCAGGAAGATCCAGGTTGAAATGATTGATGTAGACGGAAACCTGATTCCCCACAGAAGCATCCGTTGCCCTGAAGAGCTGATAACGGTCGTTCCTGGTCAGACCTACAACGATAAGATCTCCCAGATTGCCGTTATTTTTCAGGCAGCGATAAACAACATAGTCCAGAACATCCTGGATAAGAGCATCATCCTCCTCCGAAGACAGGACGTATTCGTCACTTCCCGGTGACCAGGCCTTAATCTCTTTCGGGTCTATGGATAAGGAAGACTGCCCCTTCAATCCGGAAGTGGTCCAGTATTCATTGCCGCGGATCACCACGAGCTTATCAAAATCTTTTGTGGAGATATTGGTTATCTGCCCGGAAAAGGAAGTATGGTCTCCCGTGATACCGGAGGAAAACATCTTGCTTTTTTCCCCATAATTCATGGACCTGTTCTCCTTCATCTTCAGCATACGGACCGTTCCCGGTGTCGCTTCCGAAAAAGAGACGTCATACCCCTTTATGGTATTGCTGATGGTATATTCCTCCTGAATGGTGGTAAGCTGGGTATAATCGGTCGGCTCCTGGGCATACTCAAAGTCCATGGGGACCACCTGGTCCACCGCGGACATGAGGCTCATATTCATTCTCTCCCCTTCCGCATTCTGATACAGGAAATAAATATCATTCTTAGGATCGGAGTCATCCACGACCCTGATGGAGGAAAAAGAGCTCTGGGCCTGAGAGGGTGTGCCCCTGGACCGGAAGATAATGCACAGGGTAAAGAGGATGGCAACAGAAGGAACAACCGCCCAGATATATTCTCTCTTTTTTATCCTGCTGAGCAGGTAGTAGGCCAGAAAAGTCAGGGTACACAGATAAGCCAGGAAAAACACCCCATAATAAAAAGCATTGGGTGTCTGGGACCGGTTAAAACTGTTAAGTGCCAGTTCCATGCTCCACAGACCGTTCTCCTCATCTGCATTTCCTTCAATGATGGAGTCGAAAACATACTTAAACAGGGATTTGGCCATATCATTAAGCCGGTTCCACTGGAGAATTGACTCATCGGTAAAACTGAATCTTAAAGCGTAGACCGATCCTTTTCCATAACTGCGTTCGTACAGGGAGGCCGGATCGGACCAGCTGACAATCTTCCATCCCGCATTGTTTTCAAAGGTCAGGGAATCAAGGTAGAGAGATAATTCTCCTGTAAAACCTGTGGAGGCTCCGAAATACATTCTCTCTGTCACAAGGTTTCCCGATTTCATCCGGAAAACATCCGACAGTCCCGCGAGATCCTTTTCTCCGTGCTCGCCGGTGGCAACAATCAGTTTCCCGCCGTTCTTTATCCAGTTCTTTAAGGCAACTTCCTGTTCCTTATCCATGTTTTCGACGGCATAATCGTCGATCACAATACCGGAAAGCATATTGATGGAATCCCGGTTCCCCGGGAATCCACCCTCCGCGATATCAATGATCCTGACTTTGATCAGGTCCGAATCCGTCTCGATCAACAGATTATCCAGAAAGGAAAAGGAAGAATACTGGTTGGTCAGAAGGCCGATACAGATCTGTCCGTTTGCCTGGGATTCAGGATCAATCCATTCGGAATAGGCAGGAATCTCCATCTTGGACAGGAGAGTATTTCCATACTGATCCAGAATTTCAAAACAGAAGTAGGATGCATTGCCCAGCTGAGGTATGGACAGGGTTACTCCCGAATCCTGATCCTTAACACACTGAATGGCGGACTGATAGGAAACTCCTCCCCCGCTGCTGCCCGGAACCGTGATCTTTACCAGACCGGAAAAATCTCCGGAAGAGCAGGACATATGAACATTTACCGGGATACTATCCCCCTTTACCGTATAGCCTTTAAGTCCGAAAGTTACCCGGCCGGAGAGGTCATCAATCTGATAGACATAATGATAGCCTCCATGTTCATAGGGCCTCTTCTCCCAGACCACGGAATCAGGGCCGCCCACAGTCTGTTCGCGCCGGCATCCGAAGAACCAGAAAACAATGGCGCAGACCAGGATCAGAACGACGAAGATTATTTTTTTATAGGTACGAAATAACTCATTAAGCATACCTTACCCCATTATTTATGGCAGGGGATCCACCAGGGGGATTTCAATCTGGAACCTTGTTCCGTTTTCCCCGCTCATGGCCCAGATATTGCCGTCATGGAGGTTGACAATGTTTTTGGCTATGGTCAGGCCAAGGCCTGTACCTCCGGTTTTTAAAGACCGGGAAGACTCCACCCGGTAGAATTTATCAAAGATCTTTTCCAGATCCTCGGAAGGAATCACCCTGCCGTAATTGACGACAGCCACAAAGGCATAGTTGGACAGATGACCGGTATAGACCTCCAGAAGTTTTCCGTCTGCTCCGTATTTGATGGCATTGGACATCAGATTGCCGATGGCGCGGGCAAGAAGTTCCCCGTTTCCTTCGATATTCAAAGGTCCTTCGGAAAAATGGGTGACACAATTCAGATGGTTGTCGATGAAACTGGGATAAAACTCATCCACCAGCTGAGGCATAAAGAGATTAAGATCCAGAATCTCCTTCTTGATCTTAACCTTATCCTTATCATATCTTGTATAATCAAACAGATCTTTGATCAGGGTTTCCAGCTGTCTGGCCTTTGTGGAGACTATGCCCAGATACTTCTGCTTCTGCTCCTCCGTCAGGGAATCATTCTGGAGAAGCAGATCCAGGTATCCTAAAATGGAAGTCAGGGGAGTACGCAGGTCATGAGCCACATTGGTCACCAGCTCATCCTTGGTCTCTTCCACCATCTTCTGCTGAGCAAGGGTCTCACCCAGATTCTTCCTCATCTCATTGATGGAATCTGCGATCTCCGAGAACTCATCATTTCCTCTTACCGGAATCTCCTCAGAGAAATTCCCGCTCTTCATCTTCTCTACCCCCTGGATGATCTCTCTCACATAGACCACAAATCTGTGGGAGAAGAGAACAAAGTAGAGGACCAGAAGAAGAATGGAGAAAAAGAGCAGCACCGTAAAGTCAAATCCGCTCAGATTATTAAGGGAAAAGACCCCCGGTGAGACTCTGCCGTTACCTGCCACACCCCAGATCTCCCGGTATCTGCCGGTACTCATCTGGCTTTCGTAAAGGTAGATAACATAAAACAGGACGGCCTCCGTGGCAACTGTGGCGAGGACGCTAAGAAACATATAGAGAACGATCTTGAACCGAAAACTCCTAAACCGATTCGCTTTCAATTTTGTATCCAACCCCCCAAACCGTCTTCAGAATCTTCGGGCTCCGTGAATTGTCTTCAATCTTTTCCCTGAGACGCCTGATGTGGACCATCACCGTATTGTTCACCTCATAGACCTTCTCATTCCAGACTCTCTCGAAGATCTCATCCGTGCTG
>CACZOS010000376.1 GCA_902782815.1 uncultured Lachnospiraceae bacterium
AAGGAGTATATTGATGGTGCCCGGGGACGGGGCTGCCGCCTGATCGGGCTGGTCATTCGCTTCACAAGCATCCGTGACTGCGCAGAATCTTCCGTTTTCCTCATAAAATGTGGCAGGATCTCCGGCCCGGCCGCCATTGTGCTCAATTCCTGCCGTCACAATTGCAGTTACGGTCAGGTCTTTAAAAGATAGAGATTTTATTGAGGCATGCTCCATGCTGGCTGCCGTACAGAGGCCGGTACATTTATCGGCCGGAAGGCCCAGGTCTTCTTTTGCCACGATATTCATGTGTCCCTCGTAAGTGTCGTCTTTTAATACGCAGGCCATGCCCGGACCCGGATTGGCATCCTGATTAAAAACAGCCCGGAGATCTTCCCGATATCCGCCGTTGTTGGGACCGGTGCTGATCACATGGCGTTTTCCGGAGAAAAGGATGACAATACATTGATTATATTTGTGAACGGTGTCCCCGTCGGGGAGATGGTGAATGATCATTGTTAATCCATCCTTTCTTAATGTCAGCCAGGTTAAATATATTACTGCAGAGCTATAATTATGCAGCAAATTACTTCATAATTATAGCTCTGCAGCTTTTCTTTTTTCAATAGACGATATTTAGAATATAAGCTTTTTTTATCAGAAAACGATAGACGGGAATCAGCAGGAACATCATTAAGAGGAAGCTGACATCATAGCTGAGATAAACCACTCTCATACTGGGAAAACAAGGGATCAGCAGCAGACACCAGATTACCCGGAAGAGACTGTAACAAAGTAAGGTACATAACATCGGGTACCATGTGTTTCCCAAACCTTTGATGGCCCCCAGCCAGATTTGATTTAGAGAGTAGATTATATAGACCGGGAAGGTCAGTAATACTGCCTCATGAGCATTATAGAGAATGCCCGGGTCAGAGGTGAAACAACGTAGGAGGAGCGGGGAAAGGACCAGCAGAATAAGACTGAGAGGCAGAATCACCAGGGTCATGGTCACCTGACTGAGTTGCACTGATCTTCGGATCCGCTCAATTTTCCCTGTACCAAGATTTTGACCGACAAAGCCGGTCAAAGCAATTCCATAGGCAAAGGAGGGGAAATAGAGACAGCCTTCAATCTTGGCATACAGAGTCATTCCTGCCATGGCATCCGGCCCGAAGCTGTTGATGGTAATCTGAATCAGCATGCTTGAAATACTCATGAAAACCGCCTGCATACCCGCAGGAATTCCATCTTTTAAAATTCCCATAAGTTCACCCGGACAAAGTCCCTCCCCTATTAAAGAAAGCCGGTAAGAAGGATCCAGCTTTCCAAGATAAAGAAGAATCATGATGGCCAGTAACCATTGAGAGAACAGTGTTGCGGCAGCGGCACCGGCGATTCCCAGATGCATTCCCATCACCAGGATCAGATCAAGGGTCAGGTTGGTGATTGCTGAGACAAGGAACAGGATCATGGGTGTGCGTGTGTTTCCAAGAGAGCGCAGAATGGCGGTTCCGACATTATAGATTAATTGTGCAGTCAGACCAAAGATACAGATATGAAGGTATAAAAGAGCATAGGGACGGACTTCCGGGGGATTATGGAGGAGATCAAGGACCCGTCCGCTGATCAGATATCCCATGAATGTCATCAGCAGTCCGGTGAGGATAAGCATACGAAAAACAGCAGTCATGGTTCGTTTTAATCCGACATAGTCGTAGGAGCCGAATAATCTGGATGTAATGACACTGATTCCGGATGAGAACCCGATAAAAAAATTGATCAGGACAGACAACAGCATTCCGGAAATCCCGGTGGCAGCCAAAGCATACTGCCCTCCGAAATGCCCAAGCACCATACAATCGGCAACATTATATAATTCCTGAAGCAATTGGGACAAAAGTACCGGTATGGCGAAACACAGCAGCATTTTTCCGATTGGTCCCTTTTCGACATGAACGACGGATTCCGCTTTCATCGTATTGACCTCCCATTCAGATATATTATAATATATGGTGGAAAGTCGGGATATTTCACGTTTTTTATGGGGGTAATATAAGAATTAGTTATGAATTTACAGCAATTGAATTATTTTTTGGTCTCCGCCCGAAGGGGATCTCTGACCAAAGCGGCAGAGGAACTATACACTTCCCAGCCTCATGTAAGCCAGGTGATCAGTTCTCTGGAAAAGGAACTTGGAGTGAAGCTGTTCCAAAGAACCGGAACAGGAATAGTACTGACCCAACAGGGGGAAGAAATCCGGTTTTACGCTGAAAGTATACAAAAAAATGCCGCTCTCATTGAGGAGACATGTTTTGAACAAGGACAGGATACCCTGAAGATCGCGGCAAATTCAAGCAGCAGACTGGCCTGCTTTGGAGGCAGGTATTTTATCGATTATGGGGAGGACGGTCTTTCTTTGACCTACACGGAATGCAATACAGAGAAGATGCTTGGACTTCTTCAATACAGAAATTATGATATGGGGTTCCTTTTTGTGCCGGACAATAAAAGATCGACCTTTGAGCATATGATCCGCAGGAGGCACTTACAGTATACTCCGCTTCTGGCCAGCGACCTGGTGGTTCATTCCGGACCGATGAGCCCATTTTACGGAAGGGAGCTGATCTCGCCTGATGAGCTGGACCAATGCAGATGCATTCAGATGGAGGATGACTTTTTTTCTGTGGAGGATCTCCTGTCAACCCATAAAGATTTCCGTTCAGGCAGATATCGGATTAAAAAGGTTATCCGGACCAACAGTGATCATCTGATGATCCATATGCTCCGGGAGACCCCATTCTGTAATGTGGGAAGTTATTGGCTGAAAGACAGTTTCGCCGAGCAGCGGTTTACCATATCTGTGATTGATGGGTTTCAGGGGCAGGTGTC
>CACZOS010000377.1 GCA_902782815.1 uncultured Lachnospiraceae bacterium
ATGGCTATGGATCAGGGTCTTACTTTCGCTATCCGTGAAGGTGGACGTACAGTTGGATCAGGCCGTGTTGCTTCCATCATCGAGTAAGTACACGAAAGCCTTGAGCTAAGCGCCAAATATGCATAAAAATAACAGCCCTTCATGCTTGCATGAAAAGGGCTGTTTTTTTATGCATATAAGGGCATTCAGCGAATGCCCGTGATCGAGGAAATGCGCAGCATTACCGAGATGGCGCTTAAAGATTCATTATCTTTTGACAAATCCATCCTGAGATGGCAGTATGTTGATAGGACATTCATTTGATCCGTTAAATCAGGCGGAAGTTTAAATACCTTACAACATAGGAGGGAAAAGAAATATGTTAATTGATCTTGTGAGAAAAAACAGGAGCTACAGAGGATATGATCACTGCAGGAAGATTTCGGAAGAAGAGCTGCTGACTATGGTGGAGGCAGCCCGCCTGTGTCCCTCCAGTGTAAATGCGCAGCCTTTGAAATTTCATCTTGTCTATGAGGAAGAGAAGGTGGCAGCTCTCCAGGCAGAGACCAAATGGGCCAGGGGCCTCCCCCAGATGACCCTTCCCCACCCGGGAAAGGAACCCACTGCCTTTATCGTCATCTGTCAGGACACGGATATTGACTCCAACCTGTCCCGTTACCACAGAGACGTGGGAATCGTGGCCCAGACCATCCTTCTGCAGGCTACGGAGATGGAACTGGGGGGCTGTATGATCGGAAATTTTAATGCTGAATCGGTGCACGGTACCTGCGGATTTAAAGAGAACATCCGCCCCATGCTGATCGTTGCCCTGGGAAAGCCTGATGAAAATATCATCCTGACCAGGGTGACGGATGGAAAGACCGGCTACTATCGCGATAAAGAAGATAACCATTATGTACCCAAGAGGGACCTGAAGGATCTGATCTGTTAAGATGATCAGATAAAATGCAATAAAAATGAGAAAAACCTCCATCTCTGTTTGAAAGTGATCATATTAATACAATGATCGCATCACAGTAATGGAGGTTTATTTCATCATATACCCAGTTCATATACATCCGGATGCTGTTCAAGGAAGCTGATCACATCTTCATGTCTGAAAGGGTAGTGGGAACGGACAGACATGACAATCTCAACCTGCCCGTTTTCTCTTTTTATTCTGGTACTGTCGACGGTACTTTTTTTCTCCAGGAGAAGCTCATCCAGAGCCTTGTGGAGTTCAGGCAGATCTTTCATCCTCACCAGCAGATCGGTGTCATAGGGAGGCGAATTTCCAGCCGGATGTCTGTGCAGGATAAACTGAAGAAAAAGAATGATCAATGTTGCGGAAAACCCTACGATGTAAAGGCCGGATCCGATGGAAAGCCCCACCGCCGCCGTGGCCCAGATTCCGGCCGCTGTGGTCAGCCCTTTTACACCGCCGGACCTGCCTTGCTTGAAAATAATTCCCGCGCCGAGAAATGAGATGCCGCTGACCACCTGGGCAGCGATCCTGGCATTGTCCGTCTTGTTCAGATCAAGCATAGTCACATCCATAAAGGCATACTTGGACAGGAGCATAAACAGAGCAGCGCTGAGACTTACGATACAGTGGGTACGTATGCCTGCTTCCTTTGAACGTATGCTTCTTTCCAGACCGATCAGGCCTCCTAAACAGGTGGCGATGATCATTCTGATCACGAATTCCATGTTGTCATAGAGGGTCAGATATTCCTGTGGCTGAAACCGTGTCAGTTCTCTAAGCATTTTATCCTATCCTTTATTAAACTCTGAGGGAATTATTTCCTGTGTAGTTTTCCATCCTCCAGTTGATACATCTCTTGAGATAATGGACATAAGCGGGATTCTTGCACATGCCTTTTCCCTCCGTATCGGAGATCTTGGCCACATCCATACCATTGCAGGCGGTGGTTTTCATCACGATATTCAGGGCGGGAACCTTGGTGTCGTTGGAAATGTAGGTTCCGATACCGAAAGCAACCTTGGCCCGTCCGTTGAAATGCTTTCTGATCTGATCTGCCTTCTCAAAATTCAGACTGTCACTGAAGAGAAGGGTTTTTGTAGAAGGATCGATCTCCAGGTATTTGTAATGATCGATCATCTTTTCGCCCCACTCATAGGGATCGCCGCTGTCATGACGGACACCGCTGAAAAGGGTGGCATAGGTGAGCTGGAAGTCTTGCAGGAAACAGTCTGTGGTGATGGCATCAGTGAGGGCTGTTCCGTTCAAAACACCGTATTCCTTTACCCATGCATCGAGGGCATACCAGTTGGAATAGGCCGGATTATGTTTATGATTTCCCTGGCCGACACACATGAGCCATTCATGAGCCATTGTTCCTATGGGTTTTATCCCGTATTTCTTAGCCAGATATACGTTGGAGGTACCCACAAAGGTGGAGTCGGGATAGCTGTGGTCCTTAAGTGTCTTCACAGCCAGTTCCTGGGCTTCGCCGGAGAGTCTCCGCCTCAGACCGAATTCGGAGAAACTGCCGATATTGTATTCCCCGGTGGTGATCTTTTCTACCTTGGCCTCCAGTCTTTCCCTGAAGCTTTCCATGAGTTCATCATAATCATATGCCATACGGAAATAGACCTCATTGACGATGGCCAGGGTCGGGATTTCATACATGGAAGTATTCAGCCAGGTTCCTCTAGTCTCGATGGTCAGTCCGCTGGGTGAGTCGGTATCAAAGGTGAAATCCGCATACCTGGGTTCCCACAGCCTCAGAAAATCACAGTAAGAACCTTTGATCCATTTGATCCGGTCGAGGTATTCCAGTTCTTCCTCCGTGAACCGCAGATCACAGTAAAGTCTGATCTGTCGTTTGATCTCCTCCACCATCTCAGGAGTAAAATGAACATCCTCGTTCCTGCATTTGAAGGTCCAGGTGGTCTTATAATCGCTGAACTGATGATAGATTGCCTGTCCCATGGAGAATTTATAAGCATCGGTTTCCAGTAAACTGTTGATAATCTGTTTCATGGTCTTTCTCTTCTTTCTTATGGAAAATTTTTGTAACCATATTATAGCATTATTTTATCGTCCTTTCATTTTTTTTTTACGATTTTACATAAAAATGCGATATAATAAAATTACCGGTAGAATTAATCTTGTTTTGACCCTTCGGGGGTCAGGAGAAAAGGAGACTGCTATGAGTTTATTAAATATGATCTTAGGTTCCATGACATCACAGACTTCCGTTGATTCACTGGCAGGGAAAACCGGCCTTGACAAGAAGAAGATCGCTTCACTGCTGGCCATCGCACTGCCGCTTCTGATGAAGTCCATGACTCAGAATGCTTCTTCCCAGCAGGGGGCTTCATCCCTTCTCGGAGCACTTGCCCAGCATACCAACCCCAACAGAAAATCCACGGCCCAGCAGATCAGTGAGGCTGATGCCGGAGACGGGGCGAAGATCGTTAATCATATCCTGGGAAAAGATACGGATAAGATCATCGGTCAGATGGCCGGACAGACGGATCTTACCCCTGATCAGGTGAGCACGGTTCTGGCCCAGATGGCTCCTGCCATGATGAGCGGGGTAAGTGAGGCAACAGATCAGGCAAAGAAGGAAAAGGCCAAAGCGTCTTCTTCCGGTATTGATCTGAGCGATGGTTTTGACATGAAAGATGTGATGGGTATTATCGGCGCGACCTCCAAAGGAAAAGGAAAGGGAGGCAGCGATCTTCTGAGCATGCTGCTCAAGGCATCAAAATAAAGCAGTTGGAGAATCACTGATGAAAGAGCGAAAGATAAACCGGAGGATGCTGCTGATACTCTGTATCTTCTTCTGCCTGTCAGGCGGAAAAACCAGGGTGTACGCGGCTTTTCCCTCAGACCTTGCAAAAAAACAGATGACGGCGGATGCCCTGGCCCAGGATGTGTCCGTTTATTCCGACCCGGATCTGACACAGAAAAATATGGAGGTCAGCGGAGGCAGGTTTACTTTTACCGCAAGGGACATTTCCCATGACGGGAGAGCGCTCTTCGGCAGTTATACGATCGGTGGAGAAGAGAGGGAGGGCTGGGTCCCTTCCTCTGTTTTTTTGTGGGATGAGTCCTTTACTCATGTCTATGCAACAGTACGTGATTCCATGACCATCTATTCCTCACCTGACTTGTCGGATAAAAAGGCCTCCATTAAAAAATATTCCGGGATCATTGCCCTGGGAAAGACCGACAGCGCGGTCCAGGTGGTCTATGAGACGAAAAAAGAATATGGGATAGGATGGCTTTCCCTGGAAGAATACGACAATAAGCTGGTTTATGACGGCAGAGACAAGCAGCTTCTGGCAGATGGGACATATTCTTTTACCACCTCGGATAATATCGCTGATACGACAGTGGCAGACGGATCCTCTGCCGGGCCGGTCAATAACGGTTCTTCTCTTCAATACCGGCTGGAATATGCGGGAAAACAAAGTTACCGCATCCTTGATCCATCCAACGACCGCTATATGAAGATAAAGAAGGAGAACATAGGGGAAGAGGCTGAGGATAAGAAAAAACCGGACTGGATGGACGGTGGGATCATGCACGTGATAAAAATCCTTCTAAGCCCATCCTACCGGAAAAAAGTAAAGGCCTGGGATGATAAACAGGAGGCACTTGCCCGGGAGAAAGCTGTCTTGGAGGAGAAGATTGCTGCAGGAGAGGTTTATGAAGATAAAGATCAGGGAGTGAGGTATGCCGTCGGCTGGACAGACGAGGAAGAAGAGGCAGGCCGTTTTATCCTGAAAAGGCAAGGACAGTATTTCACCATCTCCCCGGAAGAAACAGGGCTTCTGTACGGAAGCGGGGTCAATAAAGAAGGAGACCTGGTTCCCAGACTTTAAATGGAAAAAGGAGAGGAGGATGCCCCGGAAGAAGCTGAGCCCGATTATCTGTGGAGGATCAGAGCGGAGGCTTCCCAGGTGGATCCGGATAATCCCATGGTGTTTACCCAGTATGATCCGGAATGGTGTGGCAAAGCCTACGGAAGTGAGGGAAGCATGGGAACAGCCGGATGCGGGATCCTTGCCACCGTCAATGCGGTATATGCCCTGACCGGCCAGTATATGAATGTCATGGAGCTGGCGGATTATGCAGTGGAAACCGGCCTTCGCATCGTGGGAAGCGGGACGGATGACGGGATTTTTTCCGCGGCAGCCGACCAATTCGGTGGAATCTACGGTTTTGAATATGATGGAAAAAGCGGGAGTATAGATACCTTAAAGAAGAAGCTGGATCAGGGGGATGTTGCCATGGCCCATGTGATCGGCCATTATGTGGCCATCACATCCTACGATCAGAAAAAAGACAAATACCTGCTTCTGGATTCCAATTACCTTCCAAAGAGGGAGACCACGCCCTTCGGTGACTGGGTTTCACCCTCCAGGCTGACGGACGGTTACCTCTACGGACAGATGTATTTTTTCTATAAGATCCGGAAAGACTGAGGATTTCATCTGCTGACCGGCAGGATATTTCCAATGGACAGTCAGGGATCTGAATTGTATCCTTCAATAATAGTATGCTATTATGAAGTGTCGATTTATGTATAACTGTCAGAAAGAAAGTGAACATTATCCATGTTTGATTTAAAAAATAAAACCATAAGCCGTCAGATCTTTGACGGCTATACAGGCCTTGAGAAGGAGAGTCTGAGAGTCATGGAGGACGGGAGATTTTCCCGGACAAGGCATCCTTTCCCGGGAGAAAAGCATATCGTTAGGGATTTCAGCGAAAATCAGGTTGAGATCAATACGGGGGTTTGCGACTCCCCGGAGGCGGCAGTTCAGGAACTTAGCGAATATACCGTAAAGATCCAGAATACCTTAAGCAGGATGAACCCAAGGGAATATCTGTGGCCCAATTCAAACCCTCCCTATATTGAGAACGAGCAGGACATCCCCATTGCCATCTATGACAAGGAGGAGATGGATAAAAGGATCTACCGCGAATATCTGGCTGTTCGTTACGGGCGCTACAAGATGGCTTTTTCCGGCATCCATGTAAATTATTCCTTCTCGGAAGACCTGCTTGAGGCCGGATTTAAAGCCAGCGGACTCATGGATTTCGGAGATTATAAAGAGAGGCTTTATCTGAAACTGGCCGAAAACATGGCCTTTTACGGGTGGATCGTCACTGCGGTGACAGCTGCCAGCGCGGATATGGACGGATCCTTTTTCCAGGAGGGGAAAAAGGGGAAGACCACCTTCTTCGGCATGGGGTCAGTCCGATGCAGCGAGCTGGGCTACTGGAACCACTTTGTACCCATCTTTGACTATACCAGCCTGAGCTCCTATGTGAAAAGTATCCGCAAATATGTGGACAGCGGCTTTATCTCCTTTCCTTCGGAACTCTATTATCCTATCCGCCTGAAACCCCGGGGACTGAATAATCTGGAATCCCTTGAGACCGGCGGAGTAGATCATATCGAGCTCAGGAATATCGACCTGAATCCATTGACCTGCTCCGGGCTGGATCTACGAGATCTGAAATTTATCCGGCTCCTGCTGATCTGGGCGGCATCGATTCCCAGGATCGCCCTGTCTGAGGCAGACCAGGTTCAGGTGGCTCAGAATTTTAAAAATGCCGCCAGATATGACCTTCATACGGTGAATATTCTTTTTCCGGACGGGGAATACATGACGGTCCTGGACGCCGGAAGAAAAGTGATCGGTCAGATGAGGGATTTCTTCCTTGCCAATCTTGACGAGGAGAACCGAAGGACCCATGGAGTCATGGAGATCCTGGATTTCGAAGAAGATAAATTTATCCATCCCAAAAACCGGTATACGGCTAAACTGCACCGGGCTTTCAGTGAGGATTACTTTGTTAAGAACCTGGAGATCGCCAGGCAGGTTCAGGAAAAACAGATCAGGCGCATGAGTTGACTCATGCGCCTGTTTTTTACCCTTCCTTATCGGATGATATTTTATTTCTTTTCCTCTTCCTTGAAGCTGATCAGAAGGTCTTCCGTACTGATGGTATCACCGGATTTAACGTAGATGATATCCACTACACCGTCCATGGTGGAGAGTACGGTGGTCTCCATCTTCATGGCTTCCAGACTTAAGAGCGGCTGGTTGGCTTTGACCACATCCCCTTCTTTGACGAAAATTTCGCCCACTGTACCGGGGATGGAAGCGCCAAGATGATACTTGTTATCCTTGTCGGCCTTCACGTGGTGGTCTTCCTTAACCTCAAAGTTCTTGTCCAGGATACGAACCTGACGATAGAAGCCATTCACCTCAAACTGGAGTGTACGATATCCTTCTTCATCCACCTCACCTTTGCGGACGAATTTGATCAGGAGCTCTTTTCCTTCACCCACATTGATCTTTGTTTCTTCCCCTTCACGCAGACCGTAGAAGTATACGTGGCTTTCCAGCCGGGAAACATCGTTGTAGGCCTGGAAATGTTCGCAATAGTCCTCGTATACCTTCGGATATAAGGCATAGCTGATGACTTTCTGCTCCATGATGGCCGGATCTTCCATCTTGTCCATATAGTATTTTTCTTTCAGCAGTTTCTCGATCTTTTCAAAATCCTCCGCGGGAAGAAGGCTGCCCGGACGAACCTTGATGGGTTTTTTATCCTTCAGGACGATCTTCTGGAGTTCCTTCGGGAATCCTCCCTCAGGCTGCCCGATCATTCCCTGGAAATAGCTGACCACGGAATCCGGATAGGACAGGTCTTTACCCTCTGTCAGGATATTGTCTTTGTTCAGATTATTCTTGAACATGAAGATGGCAAAATCGCCGACTACCTTGGAGGAAGGGGTGACCTTCACGATATTGCCCAGAAGGTCATTCGCTTCTTTGTAGAGTTTTTTGATCTCATTGAAGTTTTCTCCGGCTCCCATACCCTTAACCTGGGCCAGAAGGTTGGAGTACTGGCCGCCGGGGATCTCGTATTTGTAGATCTCGGCTTTGGGAGCATGCATACCGCTCTCGAATACCTGATATACCTTTCGGACATTTTCATAGTAATCATCCAGGATATTCAGCTGATCCGGATCAAGTCCCGTATCTCTCTCTGTACCGCGGAGAGCCTCAACCACGGAGTTGAGGGAAGGCTGGCTGGTCATGGAACTCATGGAGCCGATGGCACAGTCCACGATATCCACGCCTGCTTCTGCAGCCATCAGCACCGTTGCCACACCGTTTCCGGTGGAATCGTGGGTATGAAGGTGGATGGGGATATTTACCTCCTGTTTAAGGGCGGTGACCAGTTCTTTGGCGGCATAGGGTTTCAGCAGGGCAGCCATGTCTTTGATGGCCAGGGTATGCACACCGAGAGCTTCCAGTTCCTTTGCTTTTCTCACATAGTAGTCCAGAGTGTATTTTGTCTCATTGGGGCTCAGGATGTCTCCGGTATAGCAGAGGGCGCCTTCAACGATCTTTCCGGTTTTCAGTGCCTCTTCGATGGGCATCTTCATATTTTCCACCCAGTTGAGGCTGTCGAAGATACGGAAGACATCGATGCCGTTTCTGGCGGCCACTTTGATGAATGTCCGGACCACGTTGTCGGGGTAATTGCTGTAGCCTACTGCATTGGAGGCACGAAGGAGCATCTGGATCAATGTGTTGGGCATACGGTCCTTGAGGTATTCCAGCCTTGTCCAGGGAGACTCTTTGAGGAAACGGTAGGCTGTATCATAGGTAGCCCCGCCCCATGCTTCCACGGAGAAGGCATTGGCCAGGAACTGGTTGGCAGCCTTTGCAGCTCCCACGATATCCTTGGTCCTCATCCGGGTTGCCATCAGGGACTGCTGGGCATCACGCATGGTGGTATCGGTAATGTATAATTTCTTTTCTTTCAGGATCTTCTGGGTGAAATCTTTGGCACCCAGTTTCAGGAATTCGTCCTTGGAACCCCAGATCTTGACGGATTCGTCGATCTCCGGAACGATACGGTCCTGGAATTCCGGCTTGGGACCCGGGTTGACGTTGACCATCTTGTTGGAGAGGAATTCCAGTACGGCAGTCTCACGGTCCTGACGGTTGTGGAAGGTGAACAGCTCCGGTGTTTCCTCAATAAATGTGGTGAAGGCGCGGCCTTCCCGGAAGGTTTCATTGGTCAGCACATTGATGAGGAAGGGAATATTTGTTTTTACACCGTGGATCTGGAACTCTTTCAGAACACGCAGAGACTTGCGGATGGTATCCTCGAAGGTGCGGTCGTGGGTGATGGCCTTAACCAGAAGGCTGTCATAGTAGGGGGTGATCTGTGCCCCTTCATAGGCATTTCCGCCGTCCAGACGGACACCGTTTCCGTTGGCCGACCGGTAAAGGTCAATCTGGCCGTAATCCGGAACAAACTGATTTGCCGGATCCTCGGTGGTGATACGGGTCTGCAGGGCATAACCGTTGCAGTGGATATCATTCTGGGAATAAATATGCATCCGCTTGCTGTTCAGCGCATATCCTTCCGCGATCAGGATCTGACTTACCACGATATCGATATCCGTCACCATCTCGGTACAGGTGTGCTCAACCTGAACACGGGGATTCATCTCGATAAAGTAGGGATTGAAATCGGCATCCACCAGGAATTCCAGAGTTCCGGCATTCCGGTATCCCACATAGGAAGCAAGACGTTTGGAGGAATCAAACATCTTTTCCCGTACACTCTGGGGGATGGAAAAGGCGGGAGCGTACTCCACCACCTTCTGATGACGGCGCTGAACGGAGCAGTCCCTGTCATAGAGATGGACGATATTTCCGTAATTATCTCCCAGGATCTGCACTTCGATATGCTTGGGGCTGCGGAGATATTTTTCCACGAAGATGATGGCTTTTCCGAAGGCCTTGCGGGATTCCTTTGCCGCTTCATTGAATTCCTTTTCCATCTCTTCCTCGGAATTGACGATACGCATTCCACGTCCGCCGCCTCCGTTGCTGGCTTTCAGCATTACCGGATAGCCGATTTCTTTGGCGATATTATTTGCTTCTTCGGCGTTATCCACCGGTTTTTCCACACCGGGTATAATGGGAACATCAGCGTCGATGGCTACTTTTTTGGCGGAAATCTTATCTCCCATACGTTCCATCAGTTCAGCACTGGGACCGATAAAAGTAATGCCGGCTGCTTCACAGGCTCTTACGAAATCCGGGTTCTCCGAAAGAAATCCGTAACCGGGATGAATGGCATCGACCTTACGCTCTTTTGCGATATTGATGATGGTGGGAATGTCCAGATAGGCATCCACAGGTCCCTTGGTGGGATCCAGCTGATACGCCTC
>CACZOS010000378.1 GCA_902782815.1 uncultured Lachnospiraceae bacterium
TTCCCGGAATCCCGATGAGAAGCCGGTAGGTGGGAGAGAGGGTTTCCAGATCAAACTCACAACAGCCGTTTTCCACTCCCGGTGTGTTCATGGCGTACATTTTTAACTCCGCATAGTGGGTAGTAGCAATGGTGCACACCCCTGCAGAATGCAGGTCATCCAGGATAGATATGGCCAGGGCTGCCCCTTCTGTGGGGTCCGTCCCGCTGCACAATTCATCCATCAATACCAGGGAATCCGGTTGCGCATCCCGTATGATGCGGATGATGTTGGTCATGTGGGAGGAAAAGGTACTTAAGTTAAGTTCAATACTCTGCTCATCCCCAATATCTGCAAAGATGTCAGAGAAGACAGCCAGTCTCGATCCCTCAAAGGCAGGGATATGAAGACCTGCCTGGCCCATCAGCTGGAACAACCCTACTGTTTTCAGGGATACTGTTTTACCGCCGGTATTGGGGCCGGTGAGCAGCAGCATCTTGAATTCTTCCCCGATATAGATATGGATAGGAACCACGGTTTTGGGATCCAGTAGTGGATGGCGGGCCTGCTTGATGTCAATGACTCCATTCCGGTTAAATTGGGGTTCCGAGCCCATATAATCTTTCGCATATTTGGCTTTGGCAAAGATAAAATCCAGATTGGTGAGAATCTTAAGATTCTCTTCGATGTCCCGGCTGTGCTGAGCAGTCTGAACGCTTAAGTTTTTCAGGATTTTCTCAATCTCCGCCTGCTCGTCGATATCCAGCTCCTTGAGATGATTGTTAAGATTGACCACCGCCATAGGCTCGATAAAGAGGGTGGAGCCGGAGGAGGACTGATCGTGTATCATCCCCTGGAAGGTACTTTTGTACTCCGCCTTTACCGGCACACAGTACCTTCCGTTTCTCATGGTAATCAGAGCATCCTGCAGGATGGTCCGGTTGCTTTGAGAGTTGATGATGGAGGTTAGTTTATTGTGTATGTCAATGTTGGTCTGCTTAATCTCACGGCGGATATCACGGAGCTTTGCCGAGGCATCATCACTGATCTCATCTGCCGACAGAATACATCGGGTGATGTTCTGACGAAGGAACTCCAAAGGTTCCAGAAGGTCAAAATAAGGTGCCAGACAATCATAAGACAGACTTTCATCCTGAGTGTCACCAAATTCCTTCACCGTTGCGGTGATGGAGAGTATCCTGGCGATTTCCAGCAATTCCTTGGCGGTCAATGTGGATTCAATCTCCAGAAGACGGAGATGGGGGTAGATATCCATCAGTCCCTGAAAAGAGAGGAAGCCGTTCTTATAAAGGCGGGCCAAAGCATCCCTGGTTTCCTCCTGCCATTTCAGGATTTCCTGATAATCGGTGGAAGGGAGCAGCTCCCTGCACTGCCTTTTCCCCATAGATGAGGAAGCATAGGTTTCCAGTTTCTCTATGATCTTGTCATATTCCAAAGTTTTTAATACTTTATCATTCATCGTTTTTTCCTGCTTCTATGTGAATATTTACATATACTTGATTACGGTCGGATTTAATAGCGGATCCGAAAACTTTTCTCTTCCAGTGCCCCAAGTGGAGGGATGTCGGTGATATCGAGACTTCTGATACGGGCAAAACGGTTTCCCGTCTCCACCTTTTGAATATAGAGGGCAACCCGATGCTCGGCACCCTGGACTTCCATCTCAACACTGCCGTCAAATTTATTCTGAATCCACCCTGTCACCTTGCACTGTGTGGCAAAAGACTGGCAGATATAACGAAAACCTACACCCTGTACCCTGCCCCGGGCGATGATATGTTTCCGTACCATACTCTCACCTCCTCCTGGAAACGTATGGAATAACACTGTCTTATGTTAATATTACTTATGTTGACAACTTTGTCAAGGAGCACCTATTTTAGCATTGTATTAAACAGGGAAAAAGGGTATAATTCGACTATAGATTTATCGGTAAAGCCGTCTTGATCAATGAAACGGCTTACCTTAGAAAGGAATCAGTATGCGTTATATCAACGAACTGAAAGAGGGAGACAACGTCGCGGATATCTATCTGTGCAAGATGAAGAACATTGCGAAAACCAAGGCCGGGAAGACCTATTATTCCATGATCCTCCAGGATAAAACAGGGATGATCGACACTAAGATCTGGGAGCTTAATCATGGTATTGAGAATTTCGAGCAGATGGATTATGTCCGTGTGGATGGAAATGTAACCAGTTTCCAGGGAAGTCTGCAGTTAAATGTACGTCGGCTTCGCCGGGCCAAGGAAGGGGAATTTATTCCGGAGGACTATATTCCTTGCAGTGACAAAGATGTCAACGTCATGTTTAAAGAGCTTAGCAACTATGTGAATAAAACTCAAAACATTTACTTAAGGCAGCTTTTGGTCGCCATCTTCGGAGATAAGGAATTTGTGGCAAAGTTTAAAGCACATTCTGCGGCAAAACGTGTTCATCACGGTTTTATGGGTGGACTTTTAGAACATACTTTAAGTGTGACTAAATTATGTGATTTCTATTGCGCCATGTATCCGATTTTAAACAGGGATCTGCTCATTACAGCTGCTTTGTGCCATGATATCGGGAAGATTCATGAGCTTTCTCCTTTCCCGGAAAATGACTATACTGACGGCGGGCAGCTGATTGGCCACATCGTCATGGGAACCATGATGATTCATGAGAAGATAAAGAATATCAAGGGATTTCCGGATAAGCTTGCCAGAGAGCTGGAGCACTGCATCCTGGCACATCATGGGGAGCTGGAGTACGGATCTCCCAAAAAACCTGCTTTAGTTGAGGCTCTTGCTTTGAACTTTGCGGATAATACGGATGCCAAGATGGAATCCTTCCGGGAAGCATTGCTGGAAGAGAACGGGCAAAGCGGTGAATGGAAGGGATACAACAAACTTTTCGAATCTAACATCAGAGAGACGGGAAAAACCGGACTAAAGAGACAGTAGAACGATGGAATTAAAGAAAAACCAGGAGATACTGCTGACAATCGAAGACTTTACCAAAGATGGGGAGGGCCTTGGAAA
>CACZOS010000379.1 GCA_902782815.1 uncultured Lachnospiraceae bacterium
TCCCACCCGTTCATTCAAAAATAAACGGGTAGGTCTGGACTGCTCCAACGGAAGCGCTTCCGCCATCGCCAAGTCCGTATTTGAGGCTCTTGGCGCCCAGGTTACCGTCATAAACAACCAGCCCAACGGAACCAACATCAACCGTGGCTGCGGATCTACTCACATCGAGGCTCTGCAGAATCTGGTTGTGGACAAGCAGCTTGACTGTGGTTTTGCCTATGACGGTGATGCCGACCGTTGTCTGGCCGTCGATGCCAACGGTGATGTGGTGGACGGCGATAAGATTATGTTCCTGTGCGGAAAATATTTAAAGGAGATCGGTCAGCTTCGTCAGAATACCGTGGTGACCACAGTTATGTCCAACCTGGGTCTTTACAAGGCCCTGGAGGCAAACGGCATGCGGTCCGAGCAGACTCCGGTGGGAGATAAGTACGTGGCAGAAAACATGATGACCAACGGTTACGATATCGGCGGAGAACAGAGCGGCCATATCATTTTCAGCAAATATGCCACCACCGGCGATGGTATCCTTACCTCCCTGATGGTTATGCAGGCCGTGATTGACAAAAAGAGCACACTGGAAGCCCTGGCGGGTGAAATGAAGACCTATCCCCAGTGCCTGAAGAATGTCATTGTGAAGGATAAGGTTGCCGCCCAGGAGAATCCTGCCGTGCTGCAGGCATCTTCCCAGGTGACCGAGAAACTGGCAGGAGAGGGCCGTATCCTTCTGCGTGCCTCCGGTACAGAGCCCAAGATCCGTGTCATGGTTGAGGCCAAAACCGACGAGATGGCTGAACAATGTGTTGATGATGTGATCGCTGTAATCAAATCAGAAGGCCTTACCCTGGAATGATCCGGCGGTTTTCATGGGCTTGAAGGATCATACAGCACCAGAAAGAAAAACAGATTATAACAAAATGATCAAATAGATCAGTTAGGAGAATTAAACATGTTTGACATTATTATCAGAGATACTTATGAAGAAGTTTCCAAAGAAGCATTTAAAGTGATGAAGGCTGTTCTGGATGAGAAGAAGGATGCCGTGCTGGGTCTTGCCACCGGTTCAACCCCCATCGGTCTCTATCAGGAGATGATCAAAGACCATAAGGAAAACGGTACATCTTACAAGGATGTTATCACTTTTAACCTGGATGAGTATGTGGGAATTCCCCAGGATCACAGAGAGTCCTACTATACATTTATGCATAAAGAACTCTTTGATCATATCGATTGTCCGGAAGACCATATCCATGTTCCTTACGGTGCAGGGGATGATCCCGTTGCCGACGCAGCCGCTTATGAGGCAGAGATTAAGAAATATCAGGTAGACATCCAGCTTCTGGGAATCGGTTCTGACGGCCATATTGCTTTTAATGAACCCGGAACTCCTTTTGACTCCGAGACACATGTGGCTGATCTTGCCCAGTCTACCATCGATGATAACTGCCGTTTCTTCGACAATGATCCCTCCCAGGTGCCCACCAAGGCAGTAACCCAGGGAATCGCCACTATCATGAGAGCAAAGAAGATCCTCATCGTGGCCACAGGGGCTAATAAAGCAGATGCTGTTTACGGCATGCTGAAGAAAGAAAAATCTACAGACTGTACAGCCAGCGCTTTACAGGATCATCCGGATGTAGTGGTGATTCTGGATAAGGCCGCCGCAGCTAAGTTAGACTGATCAGGAACTATATTGGTTTTTAAACAGTAATCCTTATACCGGGGAGTGTGAATTCACTTCCCGGTTTTTTCTTAAAAAACCAACTCCCGGAAACTGTTCCGAAACTGGAGTAAAAACCTGTAGTTTCCCCTAATCATCTATGTTATACTACTTAAAAATATAGAAAACAGGGGAAAAAGACTAATCTGAATTTTCCAATAGGAGTTAAGAGAATGAAAACATTGTATTTTGACTGTAGCAGCGGTATAAGCGGCAATATGGTCCTGGGGGCCCTGACCGAGATCATCGGTGATGAGGATTATCTTATCCGGGAGCTGGATAAACTGCACCTTGACGGCTATGAAATAGAGATCAGCAAAAAAGAGAAAAACGGAATTAACGGTACCTATGTGGACGTGATCCCGGATGGTAAAGATGAATACGGGCATTATCATCATCATCACCACCATCATGGCCATGAACACAGCCATGACCATCATCATAGTCACGATCATGAACACAGCCATGACCATCATCATAGTCACGATCATGAACATAAGCATAATCACACCCATGTACACCGCAATCTGGATGATGTGAATGCCATTATCGACAACAGTACCCTTGAAGAGCCGGTAAAAGATCTGGCCAGAAGGATTTTTCTCAGGGTTGCCAGGGCTGAAAGTAAGGTTCATGGGAAAGATTTAAGCGAAGTTCATTTCCATGAGGTTGGCGCGGTGGACTCTATTGTCGACATCGTGGGGGCAGCCATACTGCTTGATAAGATCAAGGCGGACAGGATCATTTCCGGTATCGTCAATGACGGACATGGCTTTATCGAATGTGCCCATGGAACCATGAGTGTGCCTGTCCCGGCCACCAGTGAGATCATGGCCGATGCGGGAGTCATGTTCAGGCAGATCGATGTTGATACGGAACTGGTCACCCCCACCGGCGCGGCCATTATCGCCGAGATCGCGGAGGAGTATGCTCCCCTGCCTGCCATGAATATCCGGAAGATCGGATGGGGGGCAGGGAAAAAAGACCTGAAGATCCCCAACCTTCTCAAGGTGTATCTTGGAGAGGAGAACCGTCTTGAAGAGGAAGAGGCTTTTATGGTCATGGAGACCAATATTGATGACTGTTCAGGGGAAATTCTTTCCTATACCATGGACAAACTGTTTAAGAATGGGGCGCTGGATGTTTTCTATACACCGGTTTACATGAAGAAAAACCGGCCGGCTTACCTTCTGACTGTAGCCTGCAGAGCTTCGGATCTGGATAAGCTGCAGAAGATCATCTTCCGGGAGACCACCACCATCGGGATACGCTACCGAAAAGAAAACCGGACCAGACTGGACAGAGAAAAGGTTTTACTGGATACCCCTTACGGACAGCTGGAGGGAAAGAGGGTCAGCCTGGACCGGGAAACTTTCATCTATCCCGAATATGAGAGTATGAAGAAGATTGCTGAGGAACAGGAGATACCCATGAAAGAAATCCTTTCCTCTCTTGACAAGGGGAAAGAGGGTGAGTGAAATAGGCAGCAGCAACAGGAAAACCCTCAGATTCCTCACCGGCCTGGCCTTTGCTGCCTCAGTCCTCTTCCTGATCACTTCCTGCAAAGGTCATGAGGATGAGGGAAAGGGTGATTATCCTACCATGGCAGAACATGATGCAACTACAAAGGCGGAAACAGAAACCACCATGACCGATATCCTTCCGGAAGAAGAAGGTCTTTCTCCTGAAGAGATCCGGGAGATGGAGGCCGGTTCCCTTCTTGCCGAGAAGGATCTGATTGATATCGATACGGATGATCTTTTTCAGTCCCAGCATGTTCCTGACAGGATTTTTGAACGGATGAAGGGGAATTCCTTTGGGGAAGGCTGCAGCACAGAAAGGGAGGAATTAAGATATCTCAGAGTACTCCACCGGGGATTTGACGGGGAGATCCATATCGGTGAGATCGTTTGCCACAAGGATATCGCACCGGACCTTCTGGATATTTTCCGCCGGCTGTACGAGGAAGATTACCCCATCGAGAAGATTGTTCTGGTGGATAATTACGGAGGGGATGATGAATTATCCATGGAGGATAATAATTCTTCCTGCTTTAACTTCCGGCCGGTGGCCGGGACAAAGCGTCTGTCCCAGCATGCCTATGGCCGGGCTATAGACATTAATCCTTTATACAATCCCTATATCACATCCGATGGTTACACACCGGTAAATGCAGGTGATTATGTGGATCGCTCAGGTGAGAATCCCTATAAGATCGACGAGAATGATCTTTGTTATCAGCTGTTTGATGAGAAAGGGTTTTTCTGGGGAGGCCACTGGAAGAACGTGAAGGATTACCAGCATTTTCAGAAGGAAGA
>CACZOS010000380.1 GCA_902782815.1 uncultured Lachnospiraceae bacterium
CTGTTCTTTGAGTCTGCTGCCGGGATGATTGGCTTCCAGCAGTCTACGGTAAACCTCAAGTTGTTTTCCGATCCTTTCCATTTTCCGGTTCAGCTTTATTTCCAGATCATCCTGGTAACGGTCCATGAGCTGAAGGATGGCAAAAACATCCGGTATGGCCAGTTCACAGGCAGCGGAAGGGGTGGGTGCCCTGAGATCGGCACAGTAATCGGCGATAGTCATATCCACTTCGTGTCCTGTGCCCGAAATAATGGGAGTTTCAGCCTGGTATATGGCATCTGCAAGAATCCTCTCATTAAAGGCCCACAGGTCTTCCATGGAACCGCCGCCCCGGCCGATGATGATGAGATCGACCCCCGACCGGTCAAAATACCGGATACCTGCCGCGATGGACTCTGCCGCCCCCTCACCCTGCACCCGGGCAGGATAAAGGTAAAGCTGTACGAAGGGATTCCTGCGGGAAGCCACACTTTTGATATCCTCTATGGCTGCACCCGTAGCGGCAGTTACGATCCCGATCTGTCTGGGATAGGGTGGAAGTTTTTTCTTTCTCTCCTGATCAAAATACCCCTCGGCGGCCAGCTGACGTTTCAATTCCTCAAATTTCTGATAAAGAAGTCCGGCTCCGGCAAGGTTGATCTTCCTGGCATAAAGCTGGTAAGTCCCGTCTCTTTCAAAGACCGAAACATGTCCCTCCACGATCACCAGCTGTCCGTTCTCCATACGGAAGGACAGGTCTGAACGTTCACGCAGAAACATGACACATCGCAAACTGCTTTTTTCGTCCTTTAAAGAAAAGTAGATATGACCGGAAGAATGGTATTTGCAGTTGGATATCTCTCCCTTGATGAATATCCTTCGCAGGGCATAATCGGATTCGAATATCCTGTGAATGTAGGAATTAACCTGGGAGACGGAAAAAATATGATTCATATAAAATCTCTTCAGTATAGATAAAAAAGACGGTGAAGGCTGTATGCCGCATCCACCGTCTATGGTTTTCTCTTCCTTAATGTCATTGCCCGGAGATTCTGTCAGGCCAGCTTGGCCAGAACACCATTGACAAAGCGGGGGGCTTCCTCGCTGCAGTATATCTTGGCAATCTCCACAGCCTCATTGATGGCTACTCCTGTAGGTATATCCTCATCCCGGAGAATCTCGTATACCGCCAGGCGAAGGATGGCAAGTTCCGCCTTCCCCAGCCGGCTCAGCCTCCAGCCCTTGCAGATCTCTATGATCTTTTCATCAATGTCTTCAAGGGAATCCAGGATCCTTCCCAGCTTGCCAAGTATATAAGCACGGTCTTCCTCTGCCTCTACATCCTGACAGAAGACCTCTGCCTGCTCTTCCACTTCCTCCCTGGTATTGAATTCAATTCTGAAAAGTAAAAGAAAGATACTCTCCCTTAATTTTCTCCGTGACATTTTCATAAATGAACCTCTCTTGGGATCGTCATCTTCAGGAGATCATTCGGTCTGTATACCGGCGATCCGGATATTTACCTCACTGACCGTAAGCCCTGTCATGGTCTCAATGGCACTCTTTACACGATCCTGTACTTCTTCGGATACTTTGGCGATGTTCACACCGTAATCAAGGACAAGCTTGAGATCTACGCTGACCGTCTCGTCTTGGATGGAGATCTTCACACCCTTGGACAGTTTTTTCATCCCCAGTTTGCTCACAATCTCATTGGTGATATTGCCATACATCTTGTTAACACCTTCCACTTCCGTGGCAGCCAGTCCGGCGATAACGGCAACGATCTCATCTGCGATCTGAACACTTCCGACACCTTCTATGTCATAACCGTTTTTCCTGTTCTCTGATGTATTCTCCATAATGTCCTCCTTCTTCCTGTATTCCTAAACATATTATAGCAGACATGGCATCTTTTGCAATATAAAAGATTAAGCCGGATGCCCGAGCCCGGATCAGTAAGGACCTCCGGGCATGCGCTCAACCGGATCAAAACCGGCATCTTCCAAAGCCTTTATGATGGTTTGTTTATGCTCTTCACCGAAGGCTTCCATAGTGATGGTAAGCTCTACGGAGCTGTTTCGGTTGACACTCACAAACTGATTGTGATCCAGTTTGATGATATTGCCCTTTTCCTCAGCAATTACACGGGAAACCTTTGTCAGCTGGCCGGGTACATCGGGAAGGCGTACGGAAACGGTGAAGATCCGGGAACGGATGATGAGGCCGTTCTGGACAACCGATGCCAGAGTGATGACATCCATATTTCCCCCGCTAAGGATAGAGACGATCTTCTTATTTTCGGCAGGAAGATGTTTTAAAGCCGCCACAGTCAGAAGACCCGAATTTTCAACAAACAGTTTATGGTTTTCCAGCACATCCAGAAAAGCACCGATCAGCTCCTGGTCCTCAATGGTGATCACGGAATCCAGGTTCTGCTGAAGGTAGGGGAAGATCTTCTGACCGGGAGTCTTAACCGCTGTGCCGTCCGCAATGGTATTTACTCTTTCCAGGGTGACTACCTTTCCTTCCCGGAGAGACTCCTGAAGACAGTTTGCCCCGGCAGGTTCCACACCGATCACCCTGATCTTGGGATTGAGCATTTTTGCCAGGGTGGAAACTCCCGTTGCCAGACCTCCGCCTCCCACAGGAACCAGAATGATATCCACGGTGGGAAGTTCCTTGACGATCTCCATGGCAATGGATCCCTGTCCGGTGGCCACATCCAGGTCATCAAAGGGATGAACATAAGTGTATCCCTTCTCTTTTGCCAGTTCCTGTGCCTTATCCGCAGACTCGTCGAAAACTCTTCCGTGGAGGATAACCTCAGCTCCCAGATTCCGGGTACGGTTCACTTTCAGAAAGGGGGTTGCCTCAGGCATGACAATGATGGCCGGGACACCGAACTCCTTCGCCGCGTAAGCCACACCCTGGGCATGATTTCCGGCTGAGGCGGTGATCAGCCCTTTCCGGCGTTCCTCCTCAGACAGGGTGCTGATCTTATAGTAGGCACCCCGGATTTTGTAGGCACCGGTAAGCTGAAGATTCTCCGGTTTCAGATAGACTTTATTTCCCGTCATTTCGGAATAAAAGTCACTTTTGATCAGATTAGTGGGGAGGATCACCCTCTGTATGGTATGATAGGCCTCCTCAAAGGAGTCCAGATTTAATTGATCCATAATTTATTCCTTTCTATTCCGGCACGTTTTCCCCCGAAGAACCCTCTTCTGAGCCTTCCCGGGTTTCTTCCGGTGAATCGTTTCGGGAATCCTCCGGATTCTCATCCTCCGGCTTCTCCACATCAAACAGGGCGTTCACAAAGGACTCCGCGTCAAATTTCTGAAGATCCTCGATGGATTCTCCTATTCCGATATATTTTACCGGTATCCCCATCTCTGCCTGAATGGCGATGGCGATACCTCCTTTTGCGGTACCGTCCAGTTTGGTCAGGACGATCCCCGAGATATCCGTAACTTCTTTAAACTGTCTGGCCTGCATGAGGGCATTCTGCCCGGTGGTACCGTCCAGGACGATCAGGGTCTCCAGATAAGCCTCCGGATACTCTCTCTCGATCACTCTGCGGATCTTGGA
>CACZOS010000381.1 GCA_902782815.1 uncultured Lachnospiraceae bacterium
CATATCTCACAGGATGATGCAAGAGTTTTTGCCATTTTTATTTAAAACTGTTTCCTATCTTTCTTCCGGCTCATAGCCCAGAGTCTTTAAATACCTGAGGTCCTCCCGGGAAAGAGAGGCATCCTTCAGCAGGTCGGGCCTGCGTTCCAAGGTACGTTTCAGGGACTGTTCCCTGCGCCAGCGGTCGATATTGGCGTGGTGTCCGGACAGGAGAATGTCCGGAACCGGCTTGCCCCTGAACTCCACCGGCCTGGTGTACTGGGGATACTCCAGGAGATTGTCATAAAAGGAATCAAATTCCGCGGATTCCCGGTTATTAAGCACGCCGGGTACCAGCCTGGATATGGCGTCGATCATGACCATGGCCGGAAGTTCACCTCCGGTCAGAACATAGTCCCCGATGGATATATGGTCAGTAACGATATCCTCCAGGACTCTCTCATCCACTCCTTCATAATGACCGCAAAGGAAAATCAGGTCCTCCTCCCGGGCAAGCTCTTCCGCCATGGTCTGGTTAAAGACCGCTCCCTGGGGAGTGACGTAAATGACCCGGGGGCTTTTGCCTATTCTCTTCACCATGTCTTCATAAGCCAGATAGATGGGCTCTGCCTGCATGACCATGCCGGCCCCTCCCCCATAGGGATAGTCGTCCACATGGGCGGATCTGTTGTTGGAATAAGCCCGGATATCCACCGCTTCCAGAGTGATCTGTTCATTTTTCAGCGCCCTTCCGGTGATACTGTGGTTGAGACCTTCCGTGATCATTTCCGGAAATAGTGTCAGGACATGAAAATTCATGATGCTTTCGCCTCTTTATGTTAAACCTTTAAGTAAATGGACCAGAATGATCTTTTCCTCCATATCCACATCCAGGATACATTCTTTGATGGCCGGGAGGAGAATCCTTCCGCCGTCCGGGAGAAGAACCTCATAGACATCATTGGCTCCCGTCCCGATCACGTTTTCCAGCGTGCCGATGGTGACACCGCTGTCATCCACGATGGTCATGCCGATGAGATCGGCGATAAAATACTCATCTTCTTCCAGGGGAACCGCGTTCTCCCGTGTCACCATAAGGGGACAGCGCTTATACTGCTCCACCTGATTAATGTCATCCAGTCCCTCAAATTTTACAAAGACGAACTGTTTAAAAAACTTGCAGTATTCCACCTTGAGGGGGATTTCCTCGCCGTCCCGGATCAGAAGGACATCTTCCAGATCCGTGAACCTTGCCTTGTCGTCGGTGGTGGGAAATACCTTCACTTCCCCCTTAAGTCCATGGGTTCCGGTGATGACGCCAACCTGAAGTAAATCTTCCATGATCTGCTCCTTTATATTTAAGAGAACGATACCCGTGATGAAAGGTCATCACGGGCAAATCTTCGGTCAAAAAATCGATAATTACTGAGCGATATCCACGATCACTTTTTTCTCATCTTTGGAAGCAGCTGCCTTAACCACAGTACGCATGGCCTTGGCGATACGTCCCTGTTTCCCGATTACTTTCCCCATATCTTCCGGAGCCACATGGAGTTCCAGGATGAGGGAATGATCTGTTTCCCTTTCGGTGACAACAACTTCTTCCGGATGGTCAACCAGCGATATTGCAATTACTTTTACCAAATCTTTCATCGCTTACCTCCGGATACTTCTATTTTTCGATCCCTGCGTTCTTTAATAATCTGGCGACGGTATCTGTGGGCTGTGCGCCTTTTGCAAGCCAGTCTTTTGCAGCCTCTTCGTCAATCCTTACCACAGCGGGCTCCTGGTTGGGATCATAAAATCCGATCTCATCGATGTTTCTACCGTCTCTGGGAGATCTTGCATCGGCAACAACTACTCTATAAATAGGATTTTTCTTTTTGCCCATTCTCTTTAATCTCATCTTTACTGCCATAATACTTTTGCACCTCTTTCATAAAAATTATAATTCATTTGTATTTCAAACCCTTAGGGTCTTGAATCAACTAGAAGGGAAACTTCATACCGCCGAAGTTCAATCCTCCGCCTCTTCTCCCTTTTTTGCCCATGGAACCGGACATCTGCTTCATCATCTTCCTTGTCTGTTCAAACTGTTTGCACAGCTTGTTGACTTCCTGAATGGTCACGCCGGCACCCATGGCGATACGTTTCTTGCGGGAGGGATTCAGCAGGTTGGGATTGGATCTCTCCTCCGGTGTCATGGAGTAGATAATGGCCTCAACATGACCCATGGCTCCTTCGTCAATCTCCACATTCTTCATC
The DNA here is from genome assembly GCA_902782815.1 of uncultured Lachnospiraceae bacterium. Classification (GTDB taxonomy): domain Bacteria; phylum Bacillota; class Clostridia; order Lachnospirales; family Lachnospiraceae; genus Anaerobutyricum. Next base: position 2,245 of record CACZOS010000381.1, read on the forward strand.
TGGCTTCCGACTCCGGGGATCATGGATAAAAGATCGGCGATTCCACCCATGCTCTTGATCTGCTGCATCTGGGTGAGGAAATCATCAAAACCAAACTCCGCCTTGCGAAGTTTCTTCTCCATCTCTCTGGCTGACTCTTCATCCACCGCATTCTGGGCTTTCTCAATGAGGGTCAGCACATCCCCCATACCCAGGATACGGCTGGTCATACGGTCCGGATAGAACTGCTGCAGATCTTCAAGCTTCTCTCCCATACCGATGTAGAGAATAGGCTTTCCGGTCACCGCACGGATGGAAAGGGCAGCACCGCCCCGGGTATCTCCGTCCAGCTTGGTCAGGATCACGCCATCCACACCCACTTTGTCCTCAAAGCTTTTTGCCACATTGACCGCGTCCTGGCCGGTCATGGCATCCACCACGAGGATGGTCTGGGTGATATCCAGATTCTCCTTGATCCTCTGAAGTTCCTCCATCATGGATTCATCAATGTGAAGACGTCCCGCAGTATCCAGAATGACGATATTGCAGCCATTCTCCCTGGCATATTCCACCGAGGCTTTTGCTATGTCCACGGGATCCTTTTTCTCTCCCATGGAAAAAACGGGAACACCCTGTTTGGCCCCGTTGACCTCCAGCTGTTTAATGGCGGCCGGACGATACACGTCGCAGGCCACCAGCAAAGGTTTCTTTCCCTTTTTCTTAAGCTGGCCGGCGATCTTGGCCGCAGTGGTGGTCTTACCGGCACCCTGGAGACCCGCCATCATGAAGGTGGTGATCTCATTTCCCGGGTTGATGACCAGGTCTGTGGTCTCCGAACCCATCAGGGCTTCCATCTCTTCCTTCACGATCTTGATCACCATCTGCCCGGGATTCAGTCCGTTTAAAACATCCTGTCCCACGGCTCTTTCCGTGACGGTTTTGATGAAGGATTTGACCACCCGGAAGTTGACGTCGGCCTCAAGAAGGGCTCTTTTCACTTCCTTCATGGCCTCCTTGACGTCGGCCTCCGTAAGCCGTCCCTTGCTTCTCAGGTTCTTAAAGATACTCTGCAGTTTATCGGTAAGGCTCTCAAATGCCATACACAAGCCTCCTTGTCAGTATTCTTCCAGTATGCTGCCGGAGAGTTCCGTGATCCGTTGGACCATGTTGAGAAGATCGTCCCGGTTCCCGGCATCTTTCAGACTCAGGGCACACTGCTGAATCTCCGCAACCATCTTCCGCACCTTGCGGTAATGGCTGACAAGAGACAGCCTCTTCTCGTAATCATTCATGATCTTTTCACAGCGGCGGATCATATCATGAGCGCCCTGCCTGCTGATCCCCAGCAGACCGGCCATCTCCGACACAGACAGATCATTCTGGATATACTCGCTGTATACCCTCTTCTGATGGTCTGTCAGCAACTCTCCGTAAAAGTCGAAAAGCAAAGACTTTTCTACAATACTGTCCACACCTAATCACCTCATGTAAAGTAATTTTGCTTTACCGAACGTCATTATATATGATACAGATTTCTTTGTCAAGTAAAAATCCTTGAAACTATTCCGAAATACAATTAGTCCTCTTTCTCCTCCATATCCCCGGCATCCGCTCCCTGTTCCAGAATATCCCTGATCCGGTCCTTCTGCCCCCGGGAAAGGATGCGGAGAATAATCATGTAGCCGTAGATAAACACCGGAATCACGATCATGGCGAAAAGGGATGCCATAAAATAGGGACTTCCGGTCACTGCAAGAAAGAGGGTGAGCAGGACCATCCCCAAAAGGGCAGCCACCCCCAGTAAAGCCAAAATCCTCTTAAGCATATCGATCAGACCTCCCCTTCCCTGTGATAAAGACGATCAAGCCTCTCCCTGATTTCCTTCTCATATCCGTTGTCCGAAGGTTCATAAAACTTCTCTCCGGCCACCTGATCAGGCATATACTGCTGTTTCACGAAATGCTCCGGGTAGTCATGGGCATACTTATAGCCTATGCCATGACCAAGACCGGCTGCCCCGCCGTAATGGGCATCCCGCAGATAAGGCGGTACCTGGCCGGTCTCCTTTTCTCTCACCAGAGACATGGCCTTGTCGATGGCAACCACGGAAGAATTGCTCTTGGGCGCACAGGCAACGTAGGCAGCCGCCTGGGCAAGGATGATCCTGGCCTCGGGCATGCCGATCCTCTCCACAGCCTGGGATGCGGATACAGCCACCGTAAGAGCCATGGGATCCGCATTTCCCACATCCTCCGCGGCACAGATCATAATCCTCCGGGCGATGAACTTAATGTCCTCCCCGGCATCCAGCATCCTGGCAAGATAAAACACAGCCGCATCGGGATCCGTTCCCCGCATGCTCTTGATGAAAGCGGAGATCACATCATAATGATTATCCCCGCCTTTGTCGTAGCGGACTGCCTTTCTCTGAATACATTCCTGGGCCACGTCCAGATCGATCCGGATCTTCCCGTCCTCCCCGGGTTCTGTGGTCAGAATACCCAGCTCTACCGCATTCAGCGCGTTTCTGGCATCTCCTCCCGCCATCCCGGCGATAAAGTCTGCCGCTTCCTCTGTGATCATGGCTCCGTAGGCTCCCATGCCCCGGACCTCATCATAGACCGCCACATGGATCAGGGAAAGAATATCCTCCTTGGACAGGGGCTCCAGCTTAAAGATCTTGGATCTGGACAGGAGCGCCTGGTTCACCTCAAAATAGGGATTCTCCGTGGTTGCGCCGATGAGAATGACCGTCCCGTCCTCCACAAAAGGAAGAAGGTAATCCTGCTGGGCTTTATTAAAGCGATGAATCTCGTCGATGAAAAGAATGGTCTTCTTTCCGTACATCCCCAGGGATTCCCGGGCTTTGGTCACCGCCTCCTGCATATCCTTCTTGCCGGAGGTGGTGGCATTCATCTGGACGAAATCAGCGCTGGTGGTATTGGCGATCACTTTGGCCAGAGTGGTCTTCCCGGTACCCGGAGGTCCGTAAAAGATCAGGGAACTGATCTGGTCGGCTCTGATGGCCCGGTAAAGAAGGCGTTCTTTTCCTATGATGTGCCTCTGCCCCACCATCTCCTCCAGGGTTTTAGGGCGCATGCGCATGGCCAGGGGAGACTCCGTCTTCTTTCTTTCTCTGCTCATATATTCGAATAAATCCATGCTTATCTTCTCCCTCTCAATCCGGAACGGCAGTTATGGTCTGGTTCAGTTTTCTCAATATGGCATAACCATCCTCCAGATCCACGAGGCTGTAGCATCCCTGCTCAAAAACAAAATTCCAGTAACCCTCCAGGTCCAGACCCAGCATGGCGGCCAGCATATGTCCCAGAGTGCCCTTGTGGGCCACCACCAGCATGTTTCCCTCCTGCCGGGTAAGGGAGGCTGTCCATTCCTCCACCCTGGCCCTGACGTCGTAAAAACTTTCCCCTCCCGGTATACGGTAATGGGAAAAATCGGCGTTCCAGGCTGCCAGCTCCTCCGGGTATTCCCGGGACAGCTCCTCATAGGTCATGCCCTCGAATATGCCGAAATTCTGTTCCTTCAGTCTTTCTTCCTTCTCAAAGCGGTATTCCATATCCCCGGTCAGGATACCGGCGGTCTGGAGAGCCCGTTCCAGGGGGCTGACCACCACACGGTCCCAGCTCATCCCCCGGAAATAGTCTCTGAAAGCCCTGGCCTGCCTGATCCCTTCCGGGCTGAGTCCCGGGTCGGTGACTCCGTAATAACATTTTCTCCGGTTAAGCTCCGTCTCTCCGTGCCGTATCAGATAGATCCGCATCTCATCTCTCCTCCCGGGCAGAAGAATCTGCCCATGAATGTGTATCGGTAAGGCAAACAAAAGGCCTTTTTATATCATAACCATTAGTATAACAAGATAAAGCAGGCTCTGCAAGAGTTCCCGCA
>CACZOS010000382.1 GCA_902782815.1 uncultured Lachnospiraceae bacterium
ACTTCCTCGGTAGTCTCTTCCTTGACTTCCTCGGTGGTCTCTTCCTTGACTTCCTCGGTAGTCTCTTCCTTGACTTCCTCAGTAGTCTCTTCCTTGACTTCCTCTTTGGTTTCCTCTTTAACTTCTTCCTTGGTTTCTTCTTTAACTTCCGGTTCTGCGAATTTTACTTCCGCAATTACATCGATACTTCCATCTTTCTTCAGCTGGGTCCGGCAGGGAAGATCATCATTTCCCTTAACTGTGATCTGTGTATTCTCTGTAAGCCGGAATCCCTCGGTTGCAGTCAGGTTGATCACTGCGAAACATTTATCTCCATCCTGATCCCATCCTGTACTATTTACGTTACAACCGTCATTCCCCTTTGTCAAATCTGCTTTGGGAAGGCTTTTCCTGTTCCCGGGAACCTTGATGCTGAGCTCGATGTTCTTGATTTCAACACTCTCAGCCTCTGCTGTCTGAACCTGTTCCTGCGCCACCTCTGTCTCCGCGGCAAATACTGCTGCCGGAGCTGTGCTTGTTGCAAGCATTGCTGCAGTCATAACAATCATGAATCCTTTCACTAAACCATTTTTTCTCATTTCTTCTATTTCCTCCTGTGTTGTTTCCTTTGTTGTGCCTTAACTATATCACTGCAAATGTCACAGAAGCGTCACAGGGAAAACTAAAAAAAGGAATCTCCGCAGAAAAGAGATTCCTTCCTAATATATAATATATTCTCTTCACAGACTCCGGTGAGACATATCTCTGTTACTCGATGACCGTCGCGTCTCCGATTCCGTCATAGCTAATGGCGTTAACCGTCAGCGCTCCTGCCTCTGCCTCGTCAAAGTCATCGGTATTTTTCAGAGTTCCTTCAAAAATGACCGTGTAGGCAAAGGGTCCCTTATACATTCCGAATTCCATGCTTTCCAGATCCCAGCTCCAGAAAGTCCATCCGTCATCCAGCAGGTCCTGTCCGGTTTTTCCCACCAGTTTGTCCAGTTCTTCCTGGGGCGGAATCATCTCGGTGAGATTCTCCAGTTTTGTGACTTCCAGAGAACCTAACATTTCCTTAGCTTTCTCATCATACTTCTCATCAGACACATCCAGGGCATAATAAGCCTCGGTGACATCATCGGGCATTTCCGCAATTGCGCGGTATGTTATGCCGTCCGCTTCAAAAACATAGGCATAAACATTATCCATGGAACCATTGCTGACGCTGTCATATGCAAAGACATCTTTCATGGTCTTAATGTTTTCAATCCCCGCGCCACCCTCTTCGGGTGCAGCGGTGTCACTTTCGCCCTTTCCTCCTCCGGAACCGCAGGCGGCCAGAGACAGCAGCAATGTAAGAATAAAAATTAAAGAAATCGATTTCTTCATATACAGATACCTCCTTATAATGATACTACAACCCGGATATCCCAGGAATTACCCGGGTATTAAACCGTCTGTAGGATAACACATTGTTGATGCAATTGCAATAAACAGATCGGCAAGTGTATGTGACGCTTGTGTGACAGGGTATTTTTTATACTTAAGCCAGATCAAGACAAAAGACTTTGCTGATCAAATCCCAATCAAAGGAGGAAATACATATGTGGAAAATCAATGAATTAAAGGAAAAAGGAAGAACAGCCTTTAAGGCAAACTACTGGACATGTGTTTTGATGGCGTTTCTCTTATCCATCCTGACCGGATATGCGGCAGTTGCCTACGGTTCCGGCGGAGAAGATGCGGAAGTCATATCCCAGAGTTTCCGGAACCTGCCCCCCGGCGTAATGGTGGCAGTAGCAGGTATCCTGGCAGGGTTCATCATCATAGGAATCCTGGTAAAGATCTTCCTGGTCAACCCCTTGAGCGTCGGTTGTTATGCATCATTTATCGAAAATATCGATCATCCGGTCAAACTTGAAGTGATCAAAAAAGGATTCAGAAACTTCAAAAATGTTTTCATCACCCTTTTTCTCAGGGATCTTTTCCTGGCCCTGTGGACATTGCTGCTGATCGTTCCGGGGTTGGTCAAAACCTATTCCTACCGCATGGTACCCTACATCCTGGCGGAGGATCCCAACACTCCTCCCATGGAATGCATCCGGCGGTCCCGGGAGATGATGAAAGGGAACAAATGGAATGCCTTTGTTCTGGACCTGTCCTTCCTGGGATGGAATATCCTGTCCGTTCTTACCTTAGGTATCCTTGGCATCTTCTGGACCAGGCCATATAAGGAGAGTACCAATGCAGCCCTTTACCTGACACTGTGCTGAAAATTCAAAAATGGTAAAAGCAATAATTTACAGACCATAGTTAAAAACCCTCAAAACCAATCCGGTTTGAGGGTTTTTCATTATCTGTACAGATGTTTACAGCAGCGGGGAAAAGAGTCTTAAGAAGAGCTGCAGCAGCTTTCTCCCCGCCCTCGGGTTACGGTAATCCTCAGTCACTTCCCTGGACTGGGCCATCATATTTTCAAAATCTTCCCGGACCCTGAGCACCGCGTCACAGCCGGTGAAAAGGCATCCGTTCTCAAAATGATGATAGAGGCTGCGGTAATCCAGATTGATGGTACCGCAGGTCGCGATCCGGTCATCCGCAATACTCATCTTGGCATGACAGAAACCGGGAGTAAATTCATAGATCCTTACCCCGTTTTTCACCAAACTGTTATAGTAGGATCTGGTAATGGAATAGACCAGTTTCTTATCCGGTATTCCGGGGGTAATCACACGGACATCCACCCCCTGCTTGGCGGCAAGCCCCAGAGTGTGGATCATCTCATCCGTCAGGATCAGATACGGGGTAACAAACCATACATAGTCCTTGGCATAACTTGCCACTGACATGTAGACATCCTCTCCCAGACGTTCATCGTCGATGGGCAGGTCTGCGTAAGGAATAACAAATCCCTTTTCTTTTGCATGGTATTCGTGATCCTGAAAATATTCATCAAATTCCGTGTCGTTCTCATCGTCGCCGCGAATGGCATTCCACATTTCAAGGAAGGTGACCGTAAGGCTCTTTACGGCATCTCCTGTGATCTTTATGCCGGTATCCTTCCAGAATCCGTAGGGTTCCGTGAGATGAAAATATTCATTGGCAAGGTTGTATCCTCCGGTGAAACCGACCTTGCCGTCGATAACCGTAACCTTCCTGTGGTCCCGGTTGTTCAGAAAAAGATTCAGCCCCGGGACAAAAGGATTGAATACTCTGCATCGGATTCCCTTTGATTCCAGTATCTTGACAAAATCCAGGTTGACAAAACCAATGCTGCCCATATCATCGTAAAAGACACGGACATCGACACCTGCCTGTACACGGTCTTCCAGGATCTCCTGGATCCCCTGCCAGGACTCTGCGTTCTCTATGGCATGATATTCCATAAAGATGAATCTCTCCGCCTTTTTCAGTTCCTCTTTCTGAGCCTCCAGCCCTTTAGCGCCGTCATCATAATAGACGATATCGGTATTGTCATAAATCGGATATCCGGACCTGCCGTAAATGTAAGAAGCTATATTTGCGGCTCTTTTATCCTGATCTGTCAGCTTTTCGGCGGCAACTTTGTTTTCCGGAAGATAAGGGAATAATACTTTATCGATATCTTTATATCGTTTCCTCATTTCTTTTGTAGAAGCACTGAGACCGATCAGAAAATAAAGAGCAATACCGAAAATGGGCAGGACCATGATCAGTATGATCCATGGCATTTTCATGGCAGAAGTCTGATCCTTATTATAGATAAACAATACCAATAAAGCCGCCAGAATACGGGTAAAGATAGTGATCCACTCCGCATAGTCATTCAGCCACACAAAAAGGGAAATGATCAGCAGAAACTCAAACACAAGGGAAAGAAGCACAAAAATCAGACGTTTCACGCCATTTTTCGAACTTGCCTTCTGTTCCACAGTTGATGCTTTGATAACGGTGCTCATATTCGTCTCCTTTCAAGAATCATTTATTCAATGCCTCATACTTATCCCGGAACAGTTCATGGACCTGCTCCCGGATCAGGTCATCGGCAGCAGCAATTTCCTTTCTTCCTTCTCCCTTCTCCATTTCATAGCGGATCAGGGCATCAGCGATCATATCACAGTAATCGATCAGCTGCTCCTGCTCATAGGAAATATCCGTAAACAGAGTACTGC
>CACZOS010000383.1 GCA_902782815.1 uncultured Lachnospiraceae bacterium
AGCGCAGCAAGATCCGCCGCTGCATCCACCGCTGCTCCGCGCAGGAAGATCCGTTCCCGGTTCAGGGTCAGGATCCCTCTCTTACTGTCATAGGAGACTTCCTTCATTCCGATCCTGTCCCTGTAAAGTGCATCCGCGAATTCCAGTTTCAGGTCGTACAGGGAAGCTTCTCCCAGGTCCCATGTATGCCAGAGTTTTACTTCCGGTACTGTTACGGACAGTTTCCAAAGGCTTTCCCCTTGTGTGATTGTCAGGTCACGGGTGCTTACAACCTTCTGCTCCGGATCTGATACCGATGTGATCACCGCCCGAAGTGTCCCTTGAACCGGTGCCCTGCCGCTGTTTGACAGTAGGATATCCATGCTGACCAGAGCAGAACCGGTATATTTGTCCATGCCGTCCCCGCACCAGTCCTTTTTATAGATCATTCTGGTCGAAACTCTGACCTCTTTGATTAAACATCCAGCTGTTAACATATCCATTCCTCCGTTATTACCGGGCATCGGACGGTTACTGTGCCGCTGCCTTTATGACAGTGCTGTTGCTGCTAAGTACTTTTCCATCCGGATCCACAGCCTTCATGCAGACGGTATAGTCACCGGCATACTCCTCAGGAATGATCCACCGGATCACATCCAGGACTTTGGAGCAGTCTTCCTCAAGATCCGCGCAGAATTTCTTTTCCAGTACCGGCTGTGTTTCCCCTGCCCTGCAGATGCTCCAGCTGATCTCCACATCCTTGACAACATGGAGGTGATCGTTCGTCACCCAGATCTTTCCGATGAATTCCTCACCTCTGATATATTTATGAGGCCTTCCGATCGGATGCGGTTCTTCATTCCATTCCAGGCTGACCAGCACCTGCGTATAGACCGATTTCATCGAGTAATATACTTTATAGGGCACCCTGTAATAATCAAAGAGGCCGGACCCCATGATCGGGCATGCATCACTCCAGTAATAGAGGTACATATCACAGACAGGTGCATACTTTTTCTGGCGAAGCAGCTCGATCTGTTCCTTGACCACCAGCGCTTCATACTCCTGCGTGCGGTTAATAAACTCTTCCAGAGAGGTTCCAAGTTCTGTTTTGCCCCTGCGGAACTGGTTATAATAAAACAATCCCCAGTACTGCCATGTATCCCAGTCAATCGGCCAAAGCTTATCTTCCGGGATATATTTGACAAGGCTCACAAGATCAGGTACGGAATCTGCTCCGAACTCTACAATGTGCCTCTTGATCCCGGCTGTATGGACATCCGTGTCGCCATCCTGGCAGGAACCGATCATGATATTCTGGACTTCTTCCCGGTAGTCTCCCTTGTGGATCCAGCGCACGGGATCGATCTGTCCCAGGGTGTCATACAGCACATAACAAAGTTTGAAATAGGTATTCGGCTTATCCAAAAGGCCGTAAATCTCAGGTTCCTTATAAACCGACCACATCCCCATACAGGCATGGTTCGTCAGCATCATGCCCATCGCCCGGATCATGTCGCTTGCCCGGCCTATCACTTCGTCACTGTCACTGATGCAATAGTGAAGAGCGAAAACCTGCCACATCAGCAAACCCTTTTCATCGCAGATTCTGTATACGCCGTCCCGTTCCACATGAGAACCGATGCGGATCGAATTGATGTCCATATCCAGCATCTTTTCGAAATCAGGCTCCCACATTGCTTCATTGGCTTCGCTCATCCAAAGGCTGGAAATGTAACGCATGCCGCGCAGGAATATGCGGGTATTGTTCAGATACCAGCAGCCATGTTCATCCTGGAAGATTTCCTTGATGCCGAAATTCTCCTGAACCTTGTCTTCCAAAATGGAGAAGCATGCCGTATACATGTTGGGATCGCCATGATCCCAGGTCCACCACAGCTTCACGTCTTTCACAAGAGCAGCAATGCGCACGGAATTCTCCCCCGGCTGCAGCAGAACTTCTCTTGTCACGCTGTGGACGAGATCCTGTTCAAAGTTATAGGGAACAATATCGAGTTTAAGGGCCGTCTTCACAGCTTCGTTTCCGCCATGGCTGATATTGACATAAGCGGTACAAAGAGCATTCCCGTTGTAATCCTGGCCGCCCTCATCCCTGCCGATCGTACTGTAAATCCTGACGCTTTCGATATAGGTCTGAGGACGCAGGACAAGTGAGACATTGCCCCAGATGCCGCCGGAGCAGCCGTCCTGGCGGAATGAGGAAAAGCAGCCGTTGCGGTGCATTGCCTCAATCATATGTCCCTTAATCTGTGTAATCCCCTTTGACTGATGGAATTTGTACGGGGAAGAAAGAGGTGTCTCATCCTCGTCCACCTCGATATACTCCGTCGTATCCTTGGGGGCATAGTCCCGGACAACCAGAGTATTTTCATTCTCCCCGTCATACAGGTCCGTGATCTCAAACTCGAAGGGGTCAAACATGCCCTCGTGGAAGCCAAGATATACTCCGTTCAGCCATGCTTCCGTGATATAATCCACGCCTTCAAAGCGCAGAAAGACCCGCTGTCCGGCTGCCTCTTTCGGGATCCTGATTTTGACGGTATACCAGAT
>CACZOS010000384.1 GCA_902782815.1 uncultured Lachnospiraceae bacterium
GGGCAAAAGAGATCAGTAGTCAACTCAAAGAAATATCAGCGAAGGCAAAGAAAGGATCAGAAGAAGAATGAGAAAAAGAGCCACATGTTTTTTGCAAGCACTTTTTGCAGAAAGTTGCAAAAAGATTTTGTAGGTTGTTGCAACTACATTTTGTAGGTTGTTGCAATGACCTTTCCAACCAGTTTTCGGGCGGCAGGAAGTCATTACAGACATATCTATAGTTGCGGGGTTAGTCTCTACAAATGTTTTTCCACGGCTCAAATGGAGGAGGATTGTCTATGTTTTCCTCGATAAATTCTTTGGCCTCGTTCCATAGCCCTTCCTGGATAATAAACATCCATAGATAGAAGTTCTTGCGATACACATAGATATCCGGAGGAATTTTATCTTTTTCCACTTTTGACATTTTCTTTCCTATGCATTAGCCTCCTGGAATAACTGGTCAGCCGGTTTTTGGGGCTGACCAGCAACATCATAGCTATTTAATTATTACAGATATTTGATGCTCGTTTTATCGGTTCCATCGGCAAGGCGATAGAGACGTTTTATTCGTTTCTTTGCCTGTTGGGGATCCTTGCCGCGCTTCATTCTGACATATAAGTCATACGCAGGGTCACCCTCAAAATCCCTGGACAGATTGTTGAATATATCCTGTCGCAGTCCTTCTGCCCATTCTTCCGGCAGGTATTTGATGAGAGCCTGACGCCACCTGACCAGTTCTTCCTCCAGGCCAATGATGGTTTCTACCATTTCATCTGTAAGATTAAGGAAGTCATCAATTGTTGAGCAACGGTTTAGACAGTTTTCAGCATAGTCGAACGCCGTGTCGTCTTCATACCTGTCCGGTATATTGCTCTCATTCCCGAACGGAAGTTCCTGAGTATCGAAAACATTATTATTGGACATGCTCAATTTCCCCCTTTCCCGGATGGTATGATGCTGTTAATGCTGGATTCCTGCAGGCGATGATTGCCGCCAGGGAACAGGACCAGCTCCACATGGTGCGTCAGCCTGCCGATCAGCGCAGTGGTCATTCTCTGGTCATAAAGGACATTAACCCATTGTGAAAACTCCAGGTTTGTGTTAAGTATCACAGATTTTCTCTCGTGTATTTCAGACAGGAAATCAAAGAGAAGCTGTGCCCCTGTTCTGTCATATGGTACGTAACCGAATTCGTCCAGAATGAGGATCTCTGATTTTGAAAGCTTCTTTTTCAATGCAGTCAGTGTGCCTTTGGCTTTACTTTCAGAAAAAGCATTGATCAGTCCGGCTGTTCTGTGGAATGATGCGGGTATTCCCAGGTTACATGCGGCAATACCTATGAGGATAGAAAGCATGGTTTTTCCGGTGCCGGTACCGCCATACATGAGCACATTCTTTCCGGCATGGTAGTAATCCTGATCCAGCAATGCCTGGAGGGTAACCCCAGGAGGAAAATCGATTTCATCGGTTTGGAACTGGTCAGGAGTGTATATCTTTGGGAAACCTGCTGTATTGAGCAGCTTGGTGATACGCCGCTCCTGACGGTATTTTACTTCACTTTCCAGCAGGTTACATAAATACTGTTGGTTAGTGTCCCCTTCCTGGGTCATGGCATGTTCGGCCAGATTTGACGACAACTTCAGCTTTTTACAGTATAGAGAGATAGATTCTTTCAGTTCAGGCATCTGTAGCACCCTCCTTCCGGAGAATGTGATCCAAATCCGGCAGGTCATTGCGGAACGGGATAACATTCTGTTTCGGGATGCCGTCCTGTGAAGTCAGCGGCGGAAGAAGAGGAACATCAGCATAGAGCCGGCGATAAAGGCTCTGCAGGCTGTCTGGATCATTAGCCTGAAGACGGACGGCTTCGTCCACAGTGTTGACTGCGCTTAAAAAGCCGGTACGCTCTGTCAGGTCTGAAAGGACTTTCAGTATTTTACCCTTCTCACTGTTTTCACAGCTGTCCATGTACAGCTGCATGGATGAGGGCATCATGTCGTAGATACCGCTGTTTTTCAAGGAACGGGGCTTTCTGGCGATGTATTTCAGATAAGGGATCCAGTCCATGCTCTCTGATTCATCTCCATACAATCTTTTATGACGCACGATCTCTTTCATGCTGCTGTCCATCACAATGACTTCGGAAGAGGTCAGCTCTAAACGGACGGTATCCTCGCTGAAACCGGGTGAAGAGGAATAGCGGTGTTTGCCCTTATCAAGCGTGAATTTCCCATACTTATCTGTCCTGGCCGTGGTGTAAAGGGATGTGTTGAACGGGATAGGAGGAAGCGGGATCAAGGCTTCTTTATCCTTTTGAAACAGTTCGGAGATGAAAAGCCCCTGGTCATTATCGTAATGCTCACGCTCCATGTCCCGGTCGCAGTCAGAAAGTAATTCCCGGTTTTTATCAGAAAGGGTCGTGAACTTCGGAACCGGGACAAGCTCGTTATGGCGCAGATAACCAACTTTGTTTTCGACATTGCCCTTTTCCCAACCTGCATCAGGATTCATAAACACAGGCTTAAAACGGTAATGCTCACTGAAACGCTGGAAACGCTCCGTAACACCACGTCCTCCGCCTTTTATAATATCCGTGACAATAGTTCTGGTATTGTCAAACCAGATCTCTGTAGGAACCCCTCCGATGTGTGTAAACATGGCTACCAGCCCCTCCAGGAGGCATTCCATGTTTTCCCCGTAATTCAGCTGCAGATAGCCGGCATTGCTACTGGGAAAGCTCATCACCAGATATTTTGCTTTTTGATGCAGCTTACCGTTCTCATAGAAATCAGCGGTTCCAAAATCCGCCTGCGCTTCTCCCGGAAAGTGAACCAGCGGTAAATAGCCTTCCTTTTTTGAAAGCTTCAGCTCCTCCTTCTTTTCGGAAACATAAGTAGCTAAAAGGCGGTAACTGCAATCATACCCGTCCGTTTCTTCCCGCAAACGTTTATGAATGCGTTTAGCTGTATGGCGCTGTTTACGAGGGGCCTTCAAATCGTCTGACAACCATCCGTCAATTAGAGGCTTAAAAGGATCCAGTTTTGATTGATGTGTTTCCTCTTGTATTGTTGGCGGGGCTGTGTTGAAATCATTGCAGTCTACATACTTACGGACGGTTCTCCAGTCCAGGTTCATAATGGCTGCAATTTCGGTCAGGTTTTTGTCTTGCTCATAGTAGAGCATTCTGATACGATGGATCTGATCCATTGTAGTCATACTCCTTTCCTCCTTGTTTATATTGGTTGGTCACC
>CACZOS010000385.1 GCA_902782815.1 uncultured Lachnospiraceae bacterium
CCGGAAGGAAGAGATCAAAAAGGGTGCGCAGAAGCGTGCAGAGCAGCGGCAGAATGAACAAAAGGCTCCTAAGGAACCGGTGAAGGGCGGTACAGCAAAGAAATGATCAAAAAAGAAATGGCAATGTATCCGGCAAAGGGCGTTGGTAAAAGATAAACGAAAATAAGTATAAGGGGGCAATTCGGTATGGATCATAATACTCTTGAGGAAATATATCAGGATCTGGAACTGTGTGACGAACCGGATAAATACTCGGAGCATTACCGGCGTTTCATCAAAGAGGCATATCATCTGTCGCTGTCTTTGCGGAAAGCCGGGGCTGATGATCCGGACAACCCGCACGGTCAGGAATTGCTGACAGCATTTTATGAGACGCTGGATGAACTGGTGCGGCTGTATCTGGAAGAAAAACTGGGTGAACAGCAGGAAATCGATGTCCTGCAGGCAGGGGATCCGAGACTGACACGCTTCAGGGAACTGCAGCCTGTGCTGGATCGTCAGATCCATACGCTGCTGCAGTATAACAATCCCTCTATGCAGTTGATGAAGACGGCAGCCAATCTGCGTGAACATACCGAGCAGGCTCTGGCGGAATTGGAGAAACTGGCGTCTCAGAGCGCTGATAATGTTCAACTTCGATATGATGAAACACAGGCAAAAGCGATTTATGATTTTCTCATAGAAAAGCAGGAAAACTTCCATCAGATGCTGACTGAAAACCAGAAACAGTATCTGCAGGGAGAGACAGAAGAAATCGCAGCTTCTGAAAATACTGAAGAAACCCTGAATCGGGAGCATTATCAGGATATAGAGGAACTGATACTTTTTGCAAAGGTAGTTTTTGAGGACACCGAAATGCAACCAATCAACCGTACTACAATACTGCGGCTGGTAAGTTACGTTCAGGACTTTTACTATGAAAACATGATTTCCGAGGAAAAACGATATGTCTTGTGTGAAGATGAGCAGGTACGGACGTTTTTCAATATGCTGGACGATTATTTGAAAGATGCTATGTGTGCATTGGCGGAAGAAATGCAGGGATCAAGTACGAATGCTACGTCGTATGTGATGCTTTTGAAAAAGATCGCGGGGCGTATTGTGGAAAATGTAAGATGTACGCTGAATACGGTTCGATATGATCGATGGGAGGACTGGCAGAATAAGGATCTTTCGCAGATACAGGATTACTTTCAGCGCAGGGGTATGCTGAAACTGATGAACGAATGCGGCCTGAAGACCAGAGAACAGTTTTACCTGCGGGCACGTTTGGAGAGTAATCCCGCGTTTGAAAGCTTCGCGTTGGCGGGACGTTCTTTGGAATTGATGGCAATGGACCGGAAAGGATTACCGGAAGAACTTGTTGTAGGCGGAGAGTCGCGAAATCTGCGTCTGGAATTTGAGACGATCCTGACGAAAGCTTATACTTGTGCTACGACGGCGATGTCTTATTATATGCCGGATGCAGACGGAAAACTGCGTTATTTAAACCGGGAAGAGATTGAAGAGCTGGGCACAAAATATATGGATCTGAACGCGGATATGATGGATCTGTGTGATGCGGTGGAAGAAACAGGGATCGACCGATTTCCGGATTTTCCGATGGATAATTTCCGGGAAATCCGTGAGGAATTGTCGGGGTATACAGCAGATTTCTTTAATGCAGGAAGTTTTATCGATCAGTATGCGGATAAGCAGGAAAAAGACACGATCAAACCGTTTTCTATTTATGATCTGTTGGGAAAGATCGCGCCGGACAGCGGAGACGGACTGTTTGCGATCGCATTGAAACTGAAAGAAGAACTGCAGGATGTACCGTATGATCCTGCGCAGGCGGGAGATGCCGATCCGGCAGAACAGGTGGTGAATGCCGTGGCGGAACTGACAGATGTGATCCTGCCGGGATTGTTACGGGAACGTGCAGGCGGCAAGCTGTTTGTGCCGCTGGAGCGTGAAAAACTGCAGGAATTGGGAAAAATCTATGATGAAAAAGAAAGATATCTGCGGGAATATATCCGGGAAATGTCACAGATCATGGATGATCTGTCGGAAGCAGAACATATCTTTTTGAAAACAGTAAGAGAAGCTTATATCTGTATCTCCCGAATGTCCGGAATCTATGGCCTGTTGAATGAAGATGAACAGGGAGAACGTCTGGCCGGAGATATCGATCAGTATATGGAAGATGAAATAAAGCGAAAAAAGAAAGAGGGGGAAAGCGGTACGGCGCAGCCGTCGCTCTATAGCACTGAGGAATCCAATATCCTGCGTTATGCTATGAACTGCCGACAGATGATGCAGCATGATAGTGTCCTGATTTCATTTCTGCTGGAAAACCCGCAGGAACAGCATGGTGTGGAAATGCTCTCACGGATATATAATACATCTTTTTATGAAGAAACGGAAAATAATGAACCGGATATCTCAAAGGTGCCGTGGATGGGAGGATGCCGTGATCTGTCGATGATACCGGAATACAGGATGAGGCTTGCTCAGGATAATGGTACGGATCATATCATGCAATTTGCTTCCAAGAATGACTGGCCTTTGTTTTTTAAGGTGCTGGATCTGAGTTTGAAAGATCTGCCGTCTTATATGAAAGAAGTGAATATTTATGTGCAGGAAGATAATAGCAGTGAACCTTATGCAGAAACGATCAATGTCGGGGAAATGATCCTTTCGGAGATTGACAACTGGTGGCGTCTTGGCGGAACGGTACAGGATTATATGGAGGTTATGGGGATTACCAATATCGTTCAGAGAAAAGAAGGTTATCAGGAATTTGTGGATGCAAAAGACGGCAATCGCATATCCGTTTTCTTAAACCGTATTCAGCGTAATCTGGAAAATGCGGGGCTTGGTGTGGAAGCACAGAGTGCATTATCGGATCCGGAGATCCCGGATGGATATAATGAGGCGCTGGCCAGAAATGCCGCAAATGTATTGTTTGGAGAACTGGATCATACCATCCGACACGATCGGATGCCGGAAGTAAAGATACCAATGGCACAGGAACGCTCTAAAGACGAGCGCTTTATGGAAGTGACGATATCCAGGGCGCGCGCAAATGCGGATACAACCGCACTGGAAGAGGACAGGTTTTATACTACAGTACAGGATTTCCGTTTATCCGATTTTGTTGGAAACTTTAAGAATATTGGCCAAAATATGGAAAGCTTACAGTATAGCCTGGAGGGACTGAGCGAACAGGAGATTGCGGAGGTATTTTCAGAGATCAGGAAAAAACGGTTTGATGCGACAACGGAGCGACAGATCAAAGAGGCACGAAATGTGGTGCACAGGGTGCAGGAGGATGTGCTCTATCAGTTGCAGCAGGGAAATGTGCAATATGGGGAAGCCGGAGATCTGAAACAGGCAGATGCTTTTGATGGGGCAAAATATCTGGCGGAAATGGCAGATCTGCAGGTTATGGATGATCTTTGCGGAGTACCTAAGCGTACGCCGGAGGATCTGCGGTTGGCATTTGAAATGAAGGATGGCGATATCCGTTTTGCCGGGATAACCGGAGCTGACCGGCCACAAAACAGACCGTTTATCCGTCGTACCCCGGAAGAAGAACGGCGAAAGTTTGTGCAACCGGAAGATATGCTGGTGATGACAGCGGAAATGTACGATAAGGTGAAACGTTGGGAAAGAGGGCTTATAGAGGAGAGGGACGAGAACCTGACGGAAGAAGAACGGGATATTTTTATGCAACTGGATGAAGAGGTAAAGCGTGGCTTTGATCGAAGACTTAAGCAGCTTTTGAGCTTTACGGATGATCCCGTGACAACCGTTTATGAGGATAAGCGGTATCATAAACTTGGAGAAGAGTATCCGATCGATATCAAACCGGGCAGCATACGTGTGCTGAAGAGAGAAGATTTTTCAAAACTGCATCTTACGGATCTGGTGTTGGGAAAGATCACCGCTGCGGTAAAGGATAAAAGAACGGTTCCTGCGCGAAATCTGTTTGATGTGATGGCAGATCTGCCGCAGAAGTGTTCGGATGCACTGGTGGATAAGGGCATTGCTTATCTGTGCAATACAACGGATCTGAAATTTGGCAAAGGTCTTGGCACCCTGGGTGAGTTGATGTACCGGGAACAGAAAAAAACTTACGATCAGTTTCTGGATAATCTGATGTGCCGCGGAATCTGCAAGCATTTTGAGCTGTATTACGGAGATGTCGCGGTAATGGCGGAGGATGGCGGAGAAAAAAAGAATGTGCTGCAGCGCCTGTTTGGCGACGGAAACAGTTTTAACAGCCTGGTAGATGCTGCGGAAAATATGAGAGCAGAGATACAGGAAAATCTGAATCTTGTGGCAGATGAGATCCTGATGGCAGGAAGCAGCGCGGACAACCTCTCAACGGAACGTGCCGGAGAGATCAGCTTGTACCGACAGGAACGTCTGGAATATGCACAGGCACTGGCAGACGCACAAGGGCATACATATCCGGAGGAATTGCCGGCGGTGACGAAAGATCCGTACCTCTATTTACGGTCGCTTAAGACCATGGATGGATTTCGGATAAAACTGCAGGAATATCTGGAGAAGCGCAAGGCACCATCAAACGAGCAGGGAAGAATGCGCTACCGTGCGGTAATGGATCTATACAACCGTGTTAACGAATCTATTGCATTTTATGCGGCATTGACCGGAGATACTACGGTAGTACCAATGGTGGCAAAAGAGCCGGATAACGCTCCGTATACGTCTGTCGTTTCGGAAATGTATAAAGACCAGAAAGAATATGAGATGACGACGCCGTATTATTATGATACAGCACTCAAGAAGCAGGCAGAGGCATCCGGACAGAAAAAGAGCGTGACTGTTACGACAGCGGCTGTGACGGAGCAGATGGACAATGCCGGAGTTCAAAAAGCAAATACATACGATACACA